>NZ_JBGSQZ010000261.1:0-29504 GCF_041737865.1 Chamaesiphon sp. | reverse complement strand
TGGCTGCCGTCATCGTCCTAATTCGTTACCGTCCAGAAGGTCTATTTACAGTTCAAAAACGCGGTTAAGTTGTTTGTGGTGGGTGGCAGATTGGCGGTTATGTCTGAAACCTAGATGGTGGGCAGTGCCCACCCTACACCCTACCCCCTACCTCCTACCCTCTATCCCCTACCCTCTGTCTTGATTCGCTGAACCGTCGGGGAACCCGACGAGCGCGAATCGCTACCCTCTCATCACAGTTAACCTCGGACTTTCGCAAGAGGTCTATTGAACAACAACTGGTTAAGTACCGAGGCTAGACGATGGAAGTGGACAGACTTCCATCGCTTGAATCAAGCCATGCCCAATGGTGAAACGGTGGCCAACGTGCTCATCGGCAAGCACGGCTCCGGCTAGATCGCGCACGACCTGATGCACATCGACCAAGACCTGCCCAGCATCCTCCAAGTGAAAGGCAACTGGCTCGACGTGTCCATCGATCTCGCTCCACTGCTCTGTCCAGTAAGCGCGGACTTCTTCAGGCCCACGGACAAAACCGCCTTTAAACGCTCTGGGCCAGGTCACGTCGGGAGTCATGAGGGCGAGGGCGCGATCGATGTCGCGCGCGTTGAAAGCTGCATAGGCTGCACGTAGCAGCTCGATTTCTGGAACAGGTTGTGGCATAAGAGGTAGGTGAAGGAGATGGAATAGTGTCTAACTTGTCTATTGGCCGAATTTTATCCCTTCGATTGGGATACTCGGTACGATCGCCTTTTGTGGACACCCCCTACAATAGTCTTAGCCGTAACGTGCCGTCTCATCCAATTCTGCTAAAATTATCCTAATCCTGCTTGGGATGTGAAATCTTGACTGGGTTAAAGCCAATGGTGAATCATGCAACCTCCACACTCGATTTTACAAACCAACAAGAAGCAGCGCGAGTGCTTCCACAAACACCCCTAGTAGCTAGTTATCATACGGGATGGCAAGGGTTAACCTTCACCCACTACTGCCATCCTCCCCACAAAACGGTGGAGCATTGCCTTCTACAGCATTCACTGGTAATCACAGACCCCAAAAGTTGCTTTCAGGCAGAGCGTCATTTGGACGGTAAATTTAAACAATATGCCCACGGGAACGGTCGCGTAGATGTTATCCCAGCATTTCTAAGTCATTGGACAAATTGGGATCGGGAGGTCGAATTTTCAACGATCGCGATTTGTCCAACATTGCTGAATCAAACCACTCAGGAATTGATGCCGCGTGAAATAGAACTGATTCCACAGTTTGCGATCGACGATCCGGTAATCCAACAATTAGCCCTCGCGCTCAAGCTGGAAATCCAAACGGGTTGTATGTCTGGTAGGTTGTATGGTGAGTTATTGGGAACAGCACTTGCTGCTCGTTTGGTGCAGAACTATGCAGTCAGCAAACCTGCGTTTGAGTTCAAAGCCAACGGTTTACCCCAGTCACAGTTGGAGCGCGTTATTGATTACATGAAGGCGAATTTGACACAAGATTTATCAATTTTGGATTTGGCGACCCTGACTGGCATGAGCGCATCCCACTTTAGCCGCTCCTTCAAGCAATCGGTGGGAATTGCACCCTATCAGTATTTGATGCAACAACGTGTGGAACGAGCCAAGCAATTACTGGAAAAGCAATCGATTGCAATTAGCACCATTGCCCTAGATTGCGGCTTTGCAAATCAAACTCATCTCACAAAAGTCTTCCGTCAGATGACCGGGATGACACCCAAAGCTTATCAAAAGTGACGATCCAACGTGGATTTTGGGGTCACATTTCCATTGGTTTACATAGATCGATCCTGGCATGGGATGGGGTGAAATGAGAACAGGCTCACCACTTTGTATATACTGAGTCATGAGCCTGAAAATAAAATCTGTCACCATCCCCATCTTCAGAAGTTAGGAATTTTTATCACAATGTCATTTTCTAAAATCTTAATTGCCAATCGGGGTGAAATCGCTCTGAGAATTATTCGTACCTGTGGCGAGATGGGGATTGGCACAGTTGCAGTGCATTCGACGATCGATCGCAAGGCTCTCCACGTCCAACTCGCCGATGAAGCGGTATGTATCGGCGAACCAATTGGCAGTAAAAGTTATCTCAATATCCCCAATATTATATCTGCTGCACTGACCCGCAATGCGATCGCGATCCATCCTGGCTATGGCTTTCTGGCAGAGAACGCCCGCTTTGCCGAGATTTGCGCCGATCATCATCTCACCTTTATCGGCCCTTCCCCAGCCGCAATGCGGGCAATGGGGGACAAATCCACTGCCAAAGAAACGATGAAACGGGTGGGCGTTCCCACCGTACCTGGGAGCGATGGACTCCTCGCCGATGCCGAAGCAGCCCTCAGAGTCGCCGCTGAAATTGGCTATCCAGTCATGATCAAAGCTACCGCTGGCGGTGGTGGGCGCGGAATGCGGCTAGTCCGAGAAGAGGCGGACTTAGTGCGGTTATATCATGCCGCCCAAGGCGAAGCAGAAGCCGCATTCGGGAATGGTGGCGTATATGTCGAGAAATTTATCGAATGTCCGCGTCATATCGAGTTTCAAATCCTCGCCGATAACTACGGGAATGTCGTCTATCTCGGCGAACGCGATTGCTCGATCCAACGGCGGCATCAGAAGCTACTAGAAGAAGCTCCCAGCCCAGCCTTGACTCCCGAACTTCGGCAAAAAATGGGTGCAGCAGCGATCGCCGCCGCCAAATCGATCGACTATGCTGGAGTGGGTACCGTCGAATTCTTGCTCGATAAACATGGTGATTTCTACTTCATGGAGATGAATACCCGCATCCAAGTCGAACATCCCGTCACCGAAATGATTACCGGACTAGATCTGATTGCCGAGCAAATCCGCGTCGCCCAAGGTGAAAAAATGTCATTCACCCAAGAGCAAGTAGTACTAAAAGGACACTCGATCGAATGTCGAGTCAATGCCGAAGATCCCGACCACAATTTCCGCCCATCCCCTGGTAAAATCACTGGTTATCTGGCTCCAGGCGGCCCAGGAGTGCGGATCGATTCCCATGTGTATACCGATTATGAGATTCCACCCTTTTATGACTCTCTGATTGGCAAATTAATCGTCTGGGGAGTCGATCGAGATACAGCAATTCGCCGGATGCGCCGCGCCCTCCGCGAGTATGCAATTACGGGCGTACCGACAACGATTAATTTTCATCAACGGATTCTCGAACATCCCGATTTTATCAAAGGTGAAGTATACACCAACTTTGTCGAACTGATGATGTCCAAAGACGAACGTTGATTAAAGCCGATCTAACAAAGATTTGGGATTGAAATCCCCAGTATTAAACATTGGTGCGTTACGCTGCGCGATAACACACCCTACAACTATCAACTATCAACATGCTGCCAACTGCGGCTTATATTCATATCCCCTTCTGTCGGCGGCGGTGCTTCTACTGCGACTTTCCCGTATTTGTAGTCGGAGATCGGCACAATGGATCTACCTCTGGAAATATCCAACTCTATGTCGAGCGATTAGGCAAAGAAATTGCGGCACAAGTCAGCTACGATCGACCCCTAGAAACAATTTTCTTTGGTGGTGGTACCCCTTCCCTCCTCACAGTCGCACAATTAGGGCAGATTTTAGACTGGTTAGCAGCTAAATTTGGAATTGCCAGTAATGCCGAAATCTCGATGGAAATCGATCCAGGCACCTTCGATCTAGCCCAACTTCAGGGATATCTCCAGGCGGGGGTAAATCGCGTCAGTATTGGCGTGCAAGCATTTCAAGACAACCTACTGCAATTATGCGGTCGATCGCACACTGTGAGCGATATTTACCATGCTGTAGAGCTACTTCATCAGGGCGGTGTCGAGAACTGGAGCTTAGATCTGATTTCTGGCTTACCGCAACAAACGATCGCTGACTGGGTAGCTTCTCTAGAATCTGCAATCGCCCTCAACCCCATGCACATCGCCTGTTACGATCTCGTAGTCGAAGTCCAAACCCCCTTTGCCAAACAGTATCAACCAGGGAATACCCCCCTACCCAGCGATGAAGCTACCGCCCAGATGTTTCGCCTCGCCCAGCAGACTCTCACAGGTGCTGGCTACCACCACTACGAAATTTCTAGCTACGTCCGCAACATTGACTACCAGTGTCGCCACAATCTCACCTACTGGCAAAATCAATCCTATTATGCCTTCGGGATGGGTGCAGCCAGTTATCTAGAGGGTTATCGCTTCACTCGTCCCCGCAAAACTCAGGAATATTATCAATGGGTAGCCGACGGCTGCGATTGGCAAGAAGTAATCACCTCAGTAGAGGATCGGTTTTTAGAAACCTTCATGCTAGGATTGCGACTGACTCAAGGTGTCAGCTTGCGATCGATCTTAGCTGAATTTGGAGTCGATCGAGTAGACAATTTATTAAAATGCGTCCAGCGATATCAACAACAAGGATGGGTAGAGATTGACTCGATCGAACATCGCGATCGTCACTTGAGATTATCAGACCCAGAAGGATTATTATTTTCTAATGTCGTACTAACAGAAATATTCAGTCAAGAGTCGATAGTTGACAGTTGATAGTAAGAATACTGTAGGGTGTGTTATCGCGAAGCGTAACGCACCTAAGGGAATAGCTGATTTAGGATCGCTATAGTCGATCGTTAAATTTTTATTGGTTCGATCGAGTTCGCTTGTGACGAAACCAATCTCTTAATTGTTGACGACAAGTGGATTCTAAAATACCACCAATTACAGTTAATTTATGATTGGAAGCTGCACTATCGGGAATATTTAACACCGTGCGAACGCTCCCAGTTTTGGCATCATCAGCACCATATACCAATAACCCCAACCTTGCAGCGACGATCGCACCAGCACACATCGGACAGGGTTCGAGCGTCACATACAGCGTACATCGATCGAGATGCCAATTATCTAAATACGCACCCGCCGCTCGAATCGCCACAATTTCCGCATGAGCCGTCGGATCTCGATCGCGTTCCCGCCGATTTTCACCCTCCGCAATTATCTCACCTTCAGGGCTTATAATTACCGCCCCAACAGGCACCTCACCAGCATTTCCTGCATCTGTCGCCAACTCGATCGATCGCTCCATCCAGCGTTGATGTAATTCAAAATCTATCATTTAGTTAGGCTTTAGGCTTTAGGCTTTAGGCTTTAGGCTTTAGGCTTTAGGGGTAGAGGGTAGAAGGGAGTAGATAGGATTGGGGCAGTCAAATTCAAGCTAAATTATAGTCCAGTAACCTCGAACTAAAATCTAACATGGAGCGAATGCCGCGCCTAGATCCACACAAATCGAACCTTACGCAGGGGAGTTTGAGGGGCAGAACCCGCCTCTCAACGGAGAGCCGGGTTCTGCCCCCACTAGGAAAAACGAATCTCACAAATTCTCTTCGTCTACCGTCAAGCTTAGTCCCAGCAGATCCAAGCCAACACTACACATAAAAATAACGATCGGCATCCCGATCTCGCCCACGCGGACAACCCCCACACCTAAACAGGCTAGTGGCGTTAGCATAGATAATATCCCCTGTCAGTTCCTAAAAATTGTTACAATACTTAATAGGGCTAATTATCACCACCTCATGAACACCACATCTTCTAATCAGTTCTCACCAGAGATGAATCGAGTCGATGCTCCGTCTAACCAGTCAGATGCCGCCGTATCCACAGAACTAGTGGCTGATGCAGAAGTTGTGAACTCCAGACGAGTGAAAGAAATTGCCGACGAAACATGGCTAGGCTACGATCCGATCGCTACCGCCGAATACTATAGTAGTCAGCCCCTCAAAGTATTTGGTCGCTTCCTCAGTATTTTCCTACCGATCTTTAACTTTGCATTTGGGTTGTTGCTTGACAAATTTACCAACCGCAGCAAAGAAAATCTAGGTAAACGTGCGATCCAAATTCGGACATTATTAACTAAATTGGGGCCAGCGTATATTAAAATCGGTCAGGCACTCTCTACACGTCCTGACTTAGTACCGCCCCAATTTTTAGAAGAACTAGCACAACTCCAAGATAATATCCCCGCCTTTTCTAACGAAATTGCCTATCAATTTATCGAAGAAGAACTCGGTGACAGACCCGAAGCCATCTATGCTGAAATTAGCGATTTACCGATCGCCGCCGCTTCACTCGGACAAGTATATAAAGGCAAACTCTGGAGTGGTGAAACCGTCGCGATCAAAGTCCAACGTCCAGGACTCGCCGATAGCATCGGCTTAGATTTACATGTCGTGCGGACTCTATCTATTTGGGCGCAAATTAATTTCCCACAGATTCGGAGTAACTTAGTTTCGATCGTCGATGAATTTGCCGAGCGGATCTTCGAGGAAATGGACTACGAAAACGAAGGGCGCAACGCCGAAAAGTTTGCCGCATTATATGGCAGTATGCAGGATATCTACGTACCCAGTATTTACTGGCAATATACAGGTAGACGCGTTCTAACAATGGAGTGGATTACCGGAACAAAATTAACCAACCTCGAAGCAGTCGCCGCGCAAGGACTCGATGCGACATATCTAGTAGAAGTTGGCGTTCAATGTTCGCTCCGACAATTATTAGAACACGGTTTCTTCCATGCCGATCCTCATCCTGGTAATCTTTTAGCGACACCCGATGGTAAATTAGCTTACCTAGATTTTGGGATGATGAGCCAAGTTAAACCATACCAACGATACGGGTTAGTAGAAGCGATCGTGCATTTAGTCAATCGAGATTTTGATGGGCTAGGACGAGATTTTGTCAAGTTGGAATTTCTGACTCCAGATACAGATCTCACCCCAATTATTCCCGCTTTGACGTACGTTTTTAATAGTTCGCTCGGCATTAGCGGCACCAATATTGCTGACTTAGATTTTAAGAGCGTTACCGACCAATTATCGGGCGTAATGTATGAGTTTCCCTTCCAAGTGCCAGCTTACTACGCATTGATCCTGCGATCGCTTGCCACCCTCGAAGGAATTGCCATTTCTGTCGATCCTAACTTCAAGGTACTCGCCAAAGCTTATCCCTACGTCGCCAAACGACTACTCACCGATCCCGCTCCAGATCTGCGAAACTCCCTCAAAGAACTCTTATTTAAAGATGGTTCCTTCCGCTGGAATCGCCTCGAAAATCTGCTCAATAATGCCCGCAGTAGCGACGAGTACGATCTCAACCAAGTCATCGACCAAACCTTAGATTTCATTCTCTCCGAGCGCGGTACCTTTATCCGCGACTACCTCGCCGATGAAATCATCCGAGGCTTAGACAATTTTGGTAACAATACCCTCCAAAATGTCACCCACGCCATCCAGAAAGGGATCGGCATGAAGGTACCAGCAACCGTCAACAACACCCAAGAGTTATCCGAAGGGCTGGGACACATCCAACGGATTTGGAACATCTTGCAGCAGACTAAAGGCTTCGATCCGACGATCGTTTTACCTAAGATCCCCCAGATATTATTCAAGTCCGAAACCCAATCCTTCGGACAAAAAATCGCCAGCGGTTTGACCCAACGGATGGCAGCTCGGTTGATTCGCGAGGTACTATTGCAAGACGTACCGACTGCACCTGTAAACAATCGCCCCCAACTCGCTTTACCCAATCGCATCAGACCATAAATCGTTCGCGTAGCGTACCGGAGGTAATCGCAATCTAATCTAAATGGGTACCTCGCCTGGGTACCCTTTTTTGTGAGTAATTTAAATCGGGAGGAGATCGGGATCTATGCAAATAACCACTGATTCAATCTGTGAAATTTCGAGCAACCCATAGCGCGACCTGAAGTCGATCGCGTAAATTCAGACAGCTCAAAATATTAGTCACATAGTTTTTAGTCGATCGCGTAAATTCAGACAGCTCAAAATATTAGTCACATAGTTTTTAATAGTTCCTTCTGTGAGATGAAGATCGATCGCGATTTCACGATTACTTTTACCTTTACCAATGTGCTTGAGAATTTCAATTTCACTATGATTAAACTGTTCTAATACTGCGGGTATAGATGTTGGCATGATTTCACGTTCGGGAATACGCGCAAATACCTTGAGTGCGATCGCCGGATCTAGTTGTCCAAAACCACGCTCCAAACTCCGAATTGTTGCTGCTAGCTGTTGGGATGGAGTACTTTTAAGGATATATCCCAGCGCACCATTTTGCAGCGATTGACAGATATATTCATCTTCATCAAATGTCGTCAACACCATAATCCGAATCCACGGAAATCGCTGATGAATAACTTTAGTTGCTTCCACACCGTTGCAAATTGGCATCCGCACATCCATCAAAATTACATCTGGGCGCAGCGTTTGGGCGAGTAAAATTGCCTCTTCGCCATTACCTGCTTCACCCACAACTTCGATATCTGGTTCGAGGCTAATCAGTGCCGCTAATCCTTGCCTAAAAATCACCAGATCGTCAACTAATAATAAACGAATCATAACTTTTGATTATTTGAGAGCCAACAGTCGATCGATAAATATTTGAATTCCTCTCAAATAGGTATAAATATTTTAATTTGTGTACCCTGTCCCAACTGGCTATTTAGATGGAAATCTCCTCCCAAACATTGAACGCGTTCTTTCATATTTCTCAATCCAAATCCAGCGTGAGGTCGAGCGAGATCGAATCCTTTCCCATTATCGCAGATCTCTAAAATAGTACCGCGAGTCCCGATTGTACTGGAGATTATGACTTGTTCTGCTTGGGCGTGTTTTTGAATATTGGTTAATGACTCTTGAATGATACAGTAAAGCTGATAGCTCGATTGAAGTGAAAGTTGAGGAAACTGAATATTTACTATTACCTGGAAAGGGTGATTTTGCTCTGATAAAGCGATGACCGCTTCGGTCAGGTCAAAATTCGATCGCTTCATCGTACCCAAGGCTTGGCGGACGTTCTCAATGGCTTGAGAGCTAAGTTTTTTGGCAAGATCGATCGATTGTTGCGCTCGCACAGGCTCAGTTAATTGCAATCTTTGAGCGAGTTCGATTTGCACATCTAATGAAGTCAGCGAATGCCCTAATGTATCGTGAATATCACGAGCAATCCGATTTCGTTCTAAATCTGTAGCCAGTGTTTCGACTTGCTTGGTGAGACGTTCGGCTTTTTGGCGAGATTTTTGTTCTTCTATCCAAATATTGCCCAGTAGTAAAACAAAAATACAATTACCGAAATAGCTGGCTATATAACCAGTTATTAATCTAGATTGATTTAGGTACAATCCGATCTCGGTGATTTGCATCCGTTCGATTACATCGGGTACTCGAAATATATAGCTACAACTACTTACAACCAAGAAGACGATCGCGATAACGATCGCTTCAATTCGAGGCAATAAAAAACAAGTCTTTAATAAAAAAGTACAGTAGAGGCTAAAGCTAACAAATTCATAATACTCAGAAATAATGACAGTTAAGATTGCTAGAATGATGTAAATTCTTCTTTGCCAAAGTGGAAGATTGGCAGGGAGAAATATAATATAAGGAATAAATGCAAGTACGAATAAAACTGTATGTATGAGTACTGATGGTGACTTTTGTAGCAGTGGATTTGCAAAAATCAACCAAACGCTGAAAGCTAGAGCAAATAGCTCGATAACAAAGAGCGATCGACGCATCTTGAGCGAAACTGGCGGTATTGTCATCAGGAGTCGATCGATGTGTACTTCAATTTTAATTCGATCGGTAGATCGATTGATATGACTTTAGTCATATTTTGTATGACCTTGGTGAATAGCCACAGCCCTAGCGATTAGACTACCCTCTATTAAATGTGCGATCGTGTAATATTTTATCGATCGACAGCCCGAACCGCATCGAGGGATTGAAGCATGAAAATTTATTTAGCCTACTTGTTACTAATTACTGGTGCGCTCTGGATGACAACACCAATGGCAACCGTCGCCAATTCCAATCCAGCAGCGATGTCAACTACGACTATTTCACCTACAGCAGCATTAGAGCGATTAATCATTGCTAAGAAATTAGAAGCTGATTGGTTTACACCTGCTTTTATCAAAGGGGTGGGAGATGTGAGTACAATTCAATTCCAGCGAGATGTGAGCTTAAAACTTGGCACCATGAGATATGGCAATTATAAATCCGTCAGATCGATCGGCGGTGACAAATACCGGATTATCTTTGACAGAGCCGAGCCGGATGCTGTGATTGCTCAGTTTAGGATTGATGCGATGGGAAGAATCGCTGGAATCAGGCTAGTTGAGAAAAATAAACTAGATCCAAACACCCCAGAAGCATCAGCGCAAGTAACTACAAATCTTGCAGTCAGTTTCGATCGATTGAACTAGCACCATTTGGGGATAAGTTCATCTACAACTAAGTTTAGTAAAATTGCTGCCGATAAAACATGCGTTTGAAATTATTTTTAGTCATCACTATTACTGCATTTATGCAAGTACTAAATTCAGTGGTAACTCGTGCAGAATCCAGTCAAATCGAGAGAATAACAATCGATCGAAACCTCGCCAGCTCACTAGCCCTCAGCCACAAGATCGAGCCAGATGGAGATCGTCTCGATCGCAAAATTGTTAGAGTGAAACCCAAATCGCGAAAACCTACTAGTAGTCCCCAACCTCAACCAATTAATCCACCCACTACTGCCCCAGACGCTCCAAAACAAGTTATCATCTCCGACATCATCATTAAAACAGAGCAGGGTCAACTTGAACCAACACTCGAAGCTAAAATTCGCCAAGCTTTGACTGTCAAAGTCGGACAGTCAGTTACGCGCGAGCAATTGGAGCAAAACTTGAATGCAGTCAAAGCATTAGGTGACTTTTCTACAGTAGAAATTATCCCTGAAGATACCACCACAGGCGTGAAAATTAGCTTTTTGGTTAAGCCTTACAGCACTCTAACTCAAGTCCAAATTAGAACGCTGCCAGCTAATAGTAGCAGCGTCTTGACTTCAGCCGCGATCGAGGAAATATTCAAGCCCCAATATGGTAATAAGTTAAACGCGATCGAACTCAAAGCCGCGATCGAAAGGCTAAACCAACTCTATCAGCAACAGGGCTACAACCTCGCTCAAGTCGTCGATGTCGAAGAACTCAATCCCGACGGCAAACTGACTTTAGTCATCGCTGAAGGCGTAATTGAAGCTGTCCAGGTGCAATTTTTGAATAAAGAAGGTGCGGTTGTGGATGAGCAGAAAAAACCATTTTCAGGCAACACTCGACCTTTTATTATTACCCGCGAGGCAGAGTTAAAACCAGGCAAGATCTTCAACCGGAATACTGCCGAAAAAGATCTGCGCCGAATTTATGGTTTGGGTTTATTCGACGATGTGCGCGTATCCTTCGCGCCAGGTAGCGATCCGGCAAAAGTTATCCTTCAGCTCAATGTCATCGAGCGCAAAACTATCTCACTATTCCCTAGTGGGGGTTTTAGTTCCACCAATGGCTTCTTGGCCAGTGTCAATTTTAGCACCCAAAATCTGGGCGGGAATAATCAAAAACTTAGTGCTGAAGCTCAAGTAGGCGCACGCGATACTATCTTCGATCTCAATTTTTCCGATCCTTGGATTGCCACCGATCCCAATCGGACATCATACAGTGTCAATGCCTTCCGCCGCCAATCGCTATCCTCGATCTTTGATGGTGGTAAAACTCCAGTCTTCGTAACAGGGACGACCGATGCACCACGCATCCTCAGACAAGGTGGCGGGATTACATTTAACCGTCCGCTCGATGGCGATCCATTTAATGGAAGTACCTTACGCGGTTCGCTAGGATTGCAATATCAACGCGTCTCAGTTCGCGATTTTGGCGGAGGTGCGATCGTACCTAAAGATTCGCAGGGTAACGATCTCAGCTTTATCAGAACTGGAGAAGACGATCTGTTGATGTTGCAATTGGGACTGACTCAAGATGTCCGAAATAGTTTCTCAGATCCGACTCAAGGTTCGCTACTCAAACTAGGTGTAGACCAATCCGTTCCGGTTGGTACTGGCAAGATTTTGATGACCAAAGTACGGGGGAGTTTTACCCAATACGTGCCAGTAAAATTGATAAATTTTAATCCTGGTAGTCAGTCACTATTATTCAATCTCCAAGGTGGCACGATCCTGGGTGATTTGCCGCCTTATGAGGCGTTTAGTCTCGGCGGTACGTCGGGGGTGCGTGGATATGAGGAAGGCGATGTCGGTTCGGGACGCAGCTATGTCCAGGTTACCGCAGAATATCGGTTCCCGATCGTCTCATTCCTGGGTTTGGGCATCTTTGCTGACTATGGAACCGATTTGGGCACGGGCAGCAGTGTTCCTGGCAATCCCGCAGGCGTGCGGAGCAAGCCAGGAAGTGGATTTGGCTATGGTGCTGGTCTGCGCGTTCTTCAGACCCCGATCGGCCCCGTCAGACTCGATTATGCTTTAAACGATCGCAATGAAACGCGGATTCAGTTTGGATTAGGAGAGCGATTTTAGATGTTTGAGCCTCGTGGGGTGAGCGATCGAGCGCAATAGCTGTTATAATGGTGCATTGTGGCTTTTTTGCTTACCACAATATTAATAATTAGTCAAATCGAGCGGATATAAGTTATGACCAAGCGTACTCTCGGCGGTACTAACCGCAAACAAAAAAGAACATCTGGGTTCAGAGCGCGGATGCGTTCGCGGACAGGACAAAAAGTGATCAAAGCCCGCAGAGCCAGAGGACGGCATCGCCTGTCTGTATAGGTTCGTGTCGCCACTAGCAGATGTCATTGCCTAAACCCCATCGACTCAGACGCAGGCAAGATTTTCAAAAAGTTTATCAGCACGGCAAACGTCATCAACAGGTGCATTTGACACTGAGAAGTTTACGATATTTGCCAGAGGTTAGTACTGAAAATTTACCTGCTACTCGGTTTGGGATATCTGTCAGTCAAAAAGTCAGTAAAAAAGCAGTAATTCGCAATCTGCTCAAAAGACAAGTGAAAGCGGCTCTCCGTCAACTGTTACCGCAGATTACCAGCGGCTGGTCGGTGGTCATCGGAGTCCGACCTTCAGCACAGGGGTGCGAATATGTCGAAATTTTGCGAGAATTAGAGCAGTTGTTGACAGCCGCAGAGGTACTTGATGGGAATTAAAGAAGAAACGTTTTATGAAGGTGGCCCACATATTGGGGATCTAATTTTTCATTTATTTTTAGCAATATTTGTAGTTTTTATCCCATTGACGATCGGTTCGATCGTTAGGGCAATTTGGTTGCGCTACAAGATTACCGATCGCCGACTATCGGTGATTGGTGGTTGGATGGGCAAAGATCGAACCGATCTTGTGTATTCGGAAATCACTGATGCACTAACTATCCCGCGTGGGTTAGGATTTTGGGGAGACATGGTAGTTACCCTCAAAGATGGTAGCCGTCTAGAATTACGCTCTATCCCGCGCTATCGCGAAATATATGACTATATTAACGAGCGCGTAGTTGCCAAAACTGGACACCCCCTATTGAGCGTAACTGAGAAAGCCGAAGCTACCGCTCAAATTACTTAATTAGGCTTTAGATTTTAGGCTTCAGGGTCTAGGCTTTAGGCTTTAGGCTTTAGGCTTTAGGAATTACGAACGATTTTTACATAATATCTAACACCTAAAATACCTAGTTGACAACGGACGGGGTTTAGGATTAAGGATTATGGTCGATCTTTACCTAACACCTAACACCTAAAACACCTAACACCTAAAACACCTAACACCTAACACCTAACACCTAACACCTAATACCTAACACCTAGTTGACAATGGACTTTGGAATCGGATTTATTTCCAACAATATAATGTTGCCGATCATAGATTTTTTCTATGGAATCGTGCCTAGCTACGGGTTGGCGATCGTCGCGCTGACCTTGGTGATTCGGTTCGCGCTCTATCCGTTGGGAGCAGGTTCGATTCGCAATATGCGAAAGACCAAGATCTCTCAACCATTGATGCAGAAACGGGTCAAGGAAATTCAGCAGCAGTTCAAAGACGATCCGACCAAGCAACAACAGGCGATGAGTGATGTCTACAAGGAGTTCGGGAACCCCTTGGCAGGTTGTCTGCCTGTAGTCCTTCAGATGCCCGTCTTGTTCGCGCTATTTGCCACTCTGCGTGGATCGCCATTTTCCAACGTTGACTATAATGTCAACTTACAGATCGTCCCGAATGAACAGATCGCACAGGTTCAGCCCCAGGTATTTAATAGCGAACCACATAGTATTTATTTCACGACCAACATTCACACGCCCGTAATTGCCAATATCCCGACGGGGAATGTTGTTGGTGTCGGACAAAAGGCTCAAGTCGAACTCAAAGGCATTGATGGCAAACCTTTTAGTGAATTAGCAGCTCAGTATCCCGACTCCAAACTTACCCCCGAATGGACGGTAACTAAGGGGATGGAAAATGTCAAAGTCAGCCTTAACGGTCAGATCGAAGCGATCGCCCCTGGAGATGTCACCCTCAAAGGGACAATTCCTGGTATTGCAGCTAACACTGGATTCCTATTTATCGAAGCTCTCGGACATGTCGGCGCGATCGATCCAGACGGTAAAATCCACTGGGATATCATCGCGATGATCGTCTTCTTTGGCTTGAGTCTGTATGTTAGCCAAAATCTATCGACTAACACATCATCCACGCCAGCACTCGCAGGTGGGGGCGACACAGGTGCGGAAAAAGAACAAGCACAGCAAGCGGTCAATAAATTCACACCGATTATTTTTTCGGGGATGTTTTTATTCTTCCCACTACCCGCTGGTGTCTTGATGTACATGGCGATCGGGAACCTCTTTCAACTCGGTCAAACCTACTTTGTCAATCGCGAACCTCTGCCACCAGAATTACAAAAATTGGTAGATCAACAAGAACGCGAAAAACCCAAAGACAATAGCAATCGCGAGGAAATCCCGTTCGAGAAAACCAAATCTAAGAAAAAAGCAACTTAAATTCAGTGGATGGTGAATGGTAGATGGTGGATGGTTGAGGAATATTGCATCAAAACCTAATCCCTACCTACCAATCCTCCGATCCACTATTGACTATTCACCATCCACCATCCACTATCCCCACATGATCGACCAACGTTTAGACCGTGGCAAACAGTGGTTAGAACAACTACTGAACCTATCAGGAATCGCCACCACGATCGATACTCAACAGCCAGAAGGAGCCATTGCTCCCCATTACTGGCTGACGATCGCACAAGATTCGCTCACACCTGCACAGATCGAACTCTTAATCGGCTCCGAAGGGGCCACGATCGATGCAATCCAATATCTAGCTAATGCTAGCCTAAACCTCCATCAGGAAGCGGATCTACAGGCAGGATACACGATCGAATTGGATGGGTATCGCCAACGCCGCGCGATCGCACTCAAAGCGATCGCCGATGATGCTGCTACTAGTGTCCGCGCCGACGGCACAGAAGTCGTCCTTCAACCCATGTCCTCAGCGGAACGCCGCCAGATGCACACTTTTTTTGATAGCGATCCCAGCTATAGCGATCTATCCACCTACAGTCGCGGTCAAGAACCCGATCGACGGTTGGTAGTAAAATTAGCTCAAGCACCCGAAGAAGCGTAAGTAATCGGCACATAGGCATTAAGTCGCCCGATTCTGATTACTTATTACCTACCCATTACTTACTGCCGATCGATGGAACCACTTTTTATTCCCCAACTAGCAAATCGACAGGATCGAACCTTAGAGATTATTGTCGATCGACTGATGCCTGAGTTTGAGACACTTACACCAATCAGGGGTAAAATAATTATCAAACACAGGGGGACATATCTTGATGTGTCCGCACAGACAGAGACAATTATTACGCTCAAATGCGATCGATGTTTGCAACAGTACAACCATCGACTGGTACTAGATGCGAGTGAAGTCATCTGGTTGGAAGCAGAATCTGAAGAACCAGATCGGCGCGGGATGGACGTCAAAACCGATCCCGAAGATTTGATTGATTCTTTGCCACCAGACGGGCACTTCCCGCCGGATGTCTGGCTCTACGAACAATTGTGTCTAGCTTTACCACTCCGACAGCTCTGCAATCTTGATTGCGCTGGGATTACCCCTATAGAAGCACCGATCCCCACACCAGCCAAAGTACAACAGCCTCTAGACAATCGGTGGGGCATTCTCGAAACTCTCAAAGATCGACTCGAAAATAATTAACAGCGATCGCGATCGGCAGGGGATTTCGATCGCTAAGTTTGTCAGTAACTCGTCGCTCCCAGATCCCAACGTTACAAATGTTTATCTAAAATACCCTAAAAAATGGGGATCGAGCTAAGGTGATGTAGAGCGAAATCAAACCCTACATCTCCAGTATTTATGTCTCTACAAAGCTTTGGTGTGATTGGTTTAGCAGTTATGGGGGAAAATTTGGCCCTCAACGTCGAACGCAATGGCTTTCCAATCGCTGTTTACAATCGAACGCGGGCAAAGACTGACAACTTCATGGCAACCCGCGCCCAAGGGAAAAATGTCACAGCTACATATTCGATCGAAGAATTTTGCGCCGCTTTAGAAACTCCCCGCAAAATCCTGATCATGGTTCAAGCAGGTAAACCTGTAGATCTAGTCATTCAAGAACTCAAACCCTTTCTCTCCAAAGGTGATGTCATCATCGACGGTGGTAACTCCCTATATACCGATACCGACAGACGCACCGCCGAACTCGAAGACTCTGGACTCACCTTTATCGGGATGGGAGTCAGTGGCGGCGAAGAAGGGGCACTAAATGGCCCCAGTATGATGCCAGGGGGCACAGAAGCCGCGTATGACAATCTCGAACCCATTCTCACCAAAATCGCCGCTCAGGTTGACGATGGCCCCTGTGTCACCTATATCGGGAAAGGTGGAGCTGGGCACTATGTCAAAATGGTGCACAATGGCATTGAATACGGCGATATGCAGCTCATCGCTGAAGCCTACGACTTACTCAAAAATGTTGCAGGATTAGACCACAAGCAGCTACATGAAGTCTTCACCGAGTGGAACCAGACGGACGAACTCAACTCCTTCTTGATTGAAATCACCGCCGATATCTTTACATATATCGACCCCGAAACCACCAAACCGCTGGTGGAATTAATCGTCGATGCTGCTGCTCAAAAGGGTACCGGACGCTGGACAGTCCAAAGTGCGCTCGAATTGGGTGTATCGATTCCGACGATTATCGCCGCTGTAAATGCGCGAATTATGTCATCGATCAAAATAGAACGTACTGCGGCTTCAGCCGTCCTCACAGGGCCAGATGGCAAGTTTACAGGGGATACTCAAACCTTTGTCAACCAAGTGCGCGACGCGCTATATTGCTCAAAAATCTGTTCTTATGCTCAAGGGATGGCATTGCTGAGTGCCGCTTCCGACGCGTATCAATACGAGCTGAATCTGAGCGAAATTTCGCGAATTTGGAAGGGTGGCTGTATTATTCGGGCAGGATTCTTGAATAAAATCAAGGATGCTTTCAAAGCAGAGCCAAAATTAGCCAATCTCCTCCTCGCTCCAGAATTCCGTCAGACAATCCTCGATCGACAAACCGCATGGCGCGAAGTCATCTCTCAAGCTGCGAAACTGGGTATCCCCGTTCCGGCTTTTAGTGCATCGTTGGATTACTTTGATAGTTACCGCCGTGCCAATCTACCCCAAAACCTGACTCAGGCTCAACGGGACTACTTTGGTGCCCACACCTACAAACGTGTAGATAAGCCAGATTCAGAATCATTCCACACCGAATGGACTAAGTAACCCAAGTGATACCTATACTCAAAGTGGTTAAAACCACTCTTGATGATGCAAAGTCCGCCTACGCGGACTAATAGACTAGTCCGCGTAGGCGGACTTTGCATCATGAGCCACAATCGTTGGCATTCCAATAGGTAGCAAATTGGTTAAGTAACTAGAGCGGGACATCTCAATTGTCCTGCTCGTTGGCAACGCCTGCGACTCCCGCGCTTACGGAACGAGAATCGATCCCAATCCACAATCTAACTATTCAGTCCAAAACATTAGAAACTGGTAGTTGACATATCTATGGATAAAGTGCATAATGAGATCTGTTGAAGAAATGGGACTGTAGCTCAGTTGGTTAGAGCGCGCGCCTGTCACGCGCGAGGTCGCGGGTTCGAGTCCCGTCAGTCCCGTAAATCTAGGTTCAAAGAACAAAAGCTTCTCATTTGATGAGAGGCTTTTTAACTATGGAGCCGAAGTTGACAAATGCGATCGATCTTGTTAGGTTCGATCGGATCTGACTCGTTAGCGTAGCCTCTCTGAAAGAGAATCGAACATCAAACTAAGATTAGTAGTAATTGACATCTGGGAAGATAATAGCCGATGTTTAGATGCTATGACATCGATCGTCCCAACCTGGATACTACCTTCTATGCCCCCATCGCCACAAATTACTGTTGAATTTCGGGATGTCAGCTTCGAGATAAATCATCGTCAACTATTATCCCACCTCAATCTCACCATCTACCAGGGGGAAGCGATTGTCTTATTGGGGCGGAGTGGGAGCGGGAAAACTACCACCTTAAAACTGATAAATCACCTGCTGATTCCCACCGGCGGATCGGTGATGGTTGACGATCGATCCACCACTGACTGGGATATTATTAAACTGCGACGGCGGATCGGCTATGCAATCCAGGATATCGGTTTGTTTCCCCACTTTAGCGTCGGCAAAAATGTCGGATTGGTACCCTCCCTAGAAAAGTGGCAAGAACAGCGAATTCAGGCGCGAGTCCATGAAATGTTGAACCTAGTTGGTTTAGATCCAGAAATATTTGCTCAACGCTATCCCCATCAACTATCAGGGGGGCAACGTCAGCGAGTCGGTATCGCCAGAGCCTTAGCCGCAGATCCGCCGATCTTATTGATGGATGAACCATTTGGTGCGCTCGATCCCATCACTCGGCTGGAATTGCAACAACAGTTTCAATATTTACAGCAGCAACTCGGCAAAACAGTCGTTTTTGTTACCCACGATATTCAAGAAGCTTTTTTCTTAGGAACTCGGATTGGCTTAATGTATGAAGGTAATTTGGTTTTATTAGGAACTAAGGCAGAATTTCTCGCATCTCAACATCCAGAAGCACAAGCTTTTATTGCATGTTTAAATCCCTTGCAGTATAGGGAGAAAGCATAAGTGAGCGAGTTAACATCATTCATCGATCGATCCGCCCCAGAAATTCTCCTTCGCAGTGGAGAGCATCTCATCTTAGTCGCGATCTCGATGCTCATCGCGATCGCGATCGGGATTCCTTTAGGGATTTTCATCACTCGTCAACCAAAACTAGCTCCACCTATCCTCGGTATCGCTAATGCCCTGCAAACTATTCCCAGTTTAGCGATCTTTGGTTTTCTAATTTCCGTGCCATTTTTCGGCGGAATTGGCAAAAATCCGGCAATTGTTGCCTTAACTCTCTATGCCTTACTTCCCCTAATTCGCAATACTTACGTCGGGATTAATAATGTCGATCCAGCGGTGCGAGAGGCAGCTCAAGGGATGGGAATGACAGATTGGCAACTGCTAACTCAAGTGGAAATCCCCCTAGCTTCAGGCGTGATTTTAGCGGGAATTAGAGTAGCAACAGTGATGTCTGTCGGGATTGCTACCATTGCCGCAGCGATTGGTGGTGGAGGTTTGGGCGTATTCATTTTTCGAGGACTTGCTACTGTTAATAATCAGTTAATTTTAACTGGAGCTATCCCCGCAGCAGCGATCGCTTTAGGTGCAGATTTAGGATTGGGATGGTTAGAAAAACGACTAACACAGCAACAACCTTTCTGGGGAAATGCTCGTCGAGTTGCAATTATAGTCGGGATATTAGGCTTATTGTTAATCGGCTTAATTGGCATTAACTATCAACAAGCAGCACCGAGAATTGCGATCGGTTCCAAGAATTTTACCGAGCAAGTTATTCTCGGCGAATTACTCGCGCAACAGATTGAATCCCATACTAAAATCAAAGTCGATCGGCAATTAAATCTCGGTGGTACTTTCATTTGTCATGAAGCAGTCAAAGCCGGACAAATTGCTGGTTATGTAGAATATACTGGAACATCACTGACAGCAGTATTAAAACAGGAACCTATCAAAGATCCTCAAGCAGTTCTCGATACGATAAAGCAAGCATACGATCGCCAGTTTCAATTAGAAGTGATGCCGCCGTTAGGATTTGAAAATACTTTTGCTTTCATTGTCAGAAATGAGGATGCTAAACGTCTTCAGATCCGCACTCTTTCTGAAGCTGCTAAATATACACCACAAATGCGGGGGGGATTTGGGTATGAATTTCTCGAACGTAAAGATGGTTATCCAGCTTTAGCGAAAACTTATGGGTTAAAGTTTGCCAAAACTCAACAGATGGAGTTTGGATTGATGTATCAAGCCTTAAAGGAAAAGAGAGTAGATTTAATCGCCGCAAATTCTACAGATGGCTTGATTCCCATTTTAAACTTAGTAGTCTTAGAAGATGACAAGAAATATTTTCCACCCTATCAAGCCGTCCCGATTTTTAACCAAGCTACTCTAAAAAAATATCCAGAGTTACGCACGGCAGTCAACCAACTATCTGGGTTAATTTCCACCAAAGATATCCAAAATATGAACTATCAAGTGGATAACCAATCTCGTCCCGTCGCCCAAGTTGTGCGGGAATGGCTCAAATCTAAAAATTTAACCTAACCAGATCTGAGTGTCAAGACACCGATCGACTTTGGTATAATTTTAATAGAATAGTAAAATCTAGTTTACTCGATCGTCTTATGACCGATTCAAATATCAACAAAGCTTCAGTACCTCTAAACCACCGAAAAATCGCCAGACGCGGACAGGATCTTTATAATCGATCGATCCGCACTCTAGTAGAAACACGCGAGAATATGGGTAAGATTATCAGCATCGATACCGAAACAGGTAATTACGAAATTGACGACAATTTGCTAGAATGTAGCGATCGACTCCAAAGTCAATTTCCCGATGCGATTATTTGGGCAGAACGAATTGGTTTTAATGCTGTTTATGCAGCGGGTGGTACATTGACAAAGGTAAATCTATCGTGATTAATGGCATTGTAATCGGACGACAACCACAGATTAAAGTAGTTGTGAGAATATCTGGCTATCCAGATCTAGAAATTGGCTGTGTAATTAATACCGGATTTGAAGGAGCTTTGGCTTTACCTGTCGCCGCAGTTGCCAAGCTTGAATTGCCCTATGTAGCAAGCATTGATACTATTTTAGCTAATGATGAAAATATCGTTACTCCAGTTCATCGAGCTACCGTAGTCTGGGATGGTGTAGAGCTGGAAGTACCAGTACTGGCGATGGGTAGTCGTCCACAAATCGGTACTTTACTGCTCAATAATTGCAATCTAAATATCGATTTTAGTGATGGTAGTATTCTGAGTATCGATGCTCTATGAGCGATCGTACTCTTGTATTTTCAAAATTTTAGTGTTGAGAAATAGATTGATGAAATGTGTCCTTTGCAAACATAGAACTACTTGTAATGGAACTGTTAATGTTACTCTAGAACGGGATAGTTACATCATTGTTCTCAAAGATGTACCTGCTAATATTTGTGAAAATTGCGGTGAGTATTATCCCAGCAAAAGTACAACGGCAGCAGTTCTCGATCGCGCGGAGAGATCGATCGTTGGCAGAGCCTCGGCTTCGCCGAATCGCAATGCCGAAGTTGAAATTCTTCGCTTTGCTGCCTAATTTTTAAATCTTACAAATCAGCATTCAATTTAAAATCAGCAATGGCTTCTTCTGCCAAAGCGTCTAGTTTCCCTTCTGCAACATCTCGTTTTAGCTGCTCATCCCAACGCAGGTAATCTACATCAGAGAACCACTGTCTGAGTTGCGGAAACTCTTCTGGGACAAGTGTTAGGATTGTTGTTTTGATTTGCTCGATGGTTGACATATAGATTTCAATTCTCGTTAAAGCTTCAATAGTAACTATGCCACCCTCAATCGCTTCAATCATAAGTTTAAATCCATACAACAGACTCATCCTAATGAGAGGATCTGCTTCTGATGCAGCGACATCAATAACTTGAATCTGACCGTCCCAGATTACCGTGGCTGCCTACATATCAAATACGACTTCGCTACCATCGCCCAAAGTGGCAATGTCTCGAAATCTCCAAGGTAAGCCGAGAGATTCGATTGTTGATAACGGTAGAGACAGGAAACCTGTAAATCCTGTATCGATAACTGTCTCAACCATTTGCTTGGGGTTGTTGGCATGACCGACTGCAATCCGAATTACGGCTTCACAACGCCGATTGACGAAGCCATACATCATACAGATTTTTTCAGGCTGCGAGAACCAAAACGGTAAACAGCACGATGTCCGATCCGAATCACCCAGGGTTGAGCATCGGGATATCGATCGTATAATCGATCTGTTGCGTCGATCGTATTGTCAGCTACCTCAAAAGCGGCTGTTTCGATATCAATAGCGACTATCTTGCCATCGTTGCCTCCTTCAACTGATCGAATCTGGGATTGATAAATCTCATCGCCGCGGCGGGCAAATTCTTCTTTGCTATAGCGGGGTTGTGTTGTAGTCACACGCTTATCCTCAACTTCTATACTCTTCTAATTGTAATGTGTGGGATATTGTTTTGGCGATCGACTTTACTATGAGATCGATCGAATCCCAAGCTTATCCCAATCTACACACCGCAGACATCTTAATGATTAGAAATCATTCTTATTGACGATTCCGTACTCATCAGAAAAAATTAACTAACCGGATTCCAGGCTATCAGCATACTGTTGAAACCAATCACAAAAACTGGGCGCGACAATTTCTCTTATGGGGTCATCATGCCACATGGTGATAATCTGTCCAACTGTTCCACTTTCAGCAGGGTTTAGATCTAGACAGTGATGATCGCCACTGCCATTGTAAGTTAATGGTATCCATTTTGGACTCCACCATACATTACAAATAGCTGGAACAGCTTCACTTCCTTGGTCTTGACCATACTCATCTTGAAATGTTCCATCATCCAATAGTTGCTTCCAGACTGTCCATTCGTCTCTAATACGCTCTAAAGAAAGCAATTCCCACCCATCAATAATAAACCCATGATCGTAGCTTGATTGTCCATTATGAATGCGATACGAAGATCTAATATCTTCGGGGAATTGAACAGAAAGAAAATCTTCTAATTTGCTGATTTCATCATCAGAAGCCCCTGGTTGGAGCAAATCTAAAATTTCTGGAGCATTAATCCCCAACCAAGTATCTATTTGCGACCAAATCTCTTGCATACTTTTCTCCGATATAAATACCTTCCGTAATTTTAAAATTACACTTATTCTTAGGCGTTTTTCACTACGTTACTTGAGTGCTGGCGATCGGCAATTTGGATTAACAATCGCAACGCTTCATTGACAGATTTATCAGTTGGAAAAGCTTTAGCAATATCGGGATCTAAGAGGACTAAATTTGTGCTCGATCGATATCGCTGAACGTATTTACCCCTTACACCCCCCTGCATCGCGGCAAAATCATATTCAGGGCGTAATTCGTCTTCTAGTTCGTCAACTTCCTTCTTCATAAAACCTCTTTTCTGGGCGAGTCGCTGTTCTAGCACTGATGATGCGAGTCCGATCTTCTGTGTCAGTATGGGAGACAACCAGCAACTTCCCCAAACTAGACATTCCAATTATAACGTAGCGGTTTTCGCCGATCGAATGTTCGGAGTCGGGAAATGTTAAAGATAACGAGTCATTAAATACGGTGACGGCTTCCTGGAAAGAGATACCATGCTTGCTCAGATTGATGGCAGCTTTATCTGGGTTCCACTCAAATTCCATGCAGAAGCTTTCATAACTGACAACTCTGGCATTTTAGCAGGTTGTTATTGCTGAAGCCAAAAATGGCACAATAGAAAGAGATAGCTACTATACTTGCCTCCCTATATTAAAGTCCTATGTCTGCTCTCAAACTCAGTGGTGCCGAGATCCGTCAAGCCTTCCTCGATTTTTATAGCCAGCGGGGACATCAGCCGTTGCCGAGTGGCTCGTTGGTGCCGGAAGATCCGACGGTGTTATTGACGATCGCGGGGATGTTACCATTTAAGCCGATATTCTTGGGGCAACGTCAGCCCGATTTTCCCCGTGCGACGACTTCCCAGAAATGTATCCGTACCAATGATATCGAGAATGTGGGGCGGACAGCGCGGCATCATACGTTTTTTGAGATGTTGGGCAATTTTAGCTTTGGGGACTATTTTAAGGAACAAGCGATCCACTGGGGTTGGGAAATCTCGACGCAGGTATTTAAGCTGCCGCCGGAGCGGTTGGTTGTCAGCGTGTTTGAGGATGACGATGAGGCTTTTGCGATCTGGCGGGACAAAATTGGCGTGAATCCCCTGCGAATTAAGCGGTTGGGTGCCGATGATAATTTTTGGGTGTCGGGGCCGACAGGGCCTTGTGGGCCATGCTCTGAGCTGTATTATGATTTCCATCCCGAATTGGGAAATGAGCATATCGATCTAGAGGATGACAGCAGATTTATCGAGTTTTATAATCTGGTGTTCATGCAGTATAACCGCGATGTCGATGGCAATCTCACGCCGTTAGCAAACAAGAACATCGATACGGGGATGGGTTTGGAGCGGATGGCGCAAATCCTGCAAGATGTGCCGAATAACTATGAGACGGATCTGATTTTTCCGATCGTTCAAACTGCGGCGGAAATTGCGGGGATTGACTATTTTAGTAGTGATGAAAAAACCAAGACTTCGCTGAAAGTAATCGGCGATCACGTTCGGGCGGTTGTACATATGATCGCCGATGGAATTCGCGCTGAAAATACTGGGCGAGGTTATATTTTACGGCGGTTAATTCGGCGGGTGGTGCGTCATGGAAGGTTGATTGGCATTGATGCTGAATTTACGACTAAGGTAGCCGAAAGTGCGATCGCAATGTCGGAAGTTGCTTATCCTAATGTGCGGGGAAAGGCTGACAAGATTAAGGCGGAACTTCAGCGGGAGGAAGTCCAGTTTTTAAAAACGCTGGGAAATGGCGAGAAGTTACTGGCGAATATTATTGCGGACACGCTCAGTCAGGGCGTGAAAGAGATTTCAGGTAAGGATGCGTTTACGCTATTTGATACTCATGGTTTTCCGTTGGAATTGACTCAGGAAGTCGCCGAAGAACATGGTTTAACTGTTGATGAAACTGAATTTAATGCCGAGATGGAGATTCAGAAAGTTCGATCGCGTGGTGCTGTTGAGACGATCGATCTCACGGTTCAAGGTTCTTTAGACAAACTTGCCGAACATATCCATGCTACTCAATTTTTGGGCTATGCTCACTCGACTAGTCAGGCTGAAGTTGTCGCCTTATTAGTTGCAGGTGCATCGGTGTCTGAAGCAGATGCAGGAACGAGCGTCCAAATTGTCTTAGATAAAAGTCCCTTTTATGCGGAATCTGGCGGACAAGTTGGCGATCGCGGTTACTTATCGGGGGATAATTTATTAGTCCGCATTGATGATGTGAAAAAAGAGTCGGATTTCTTCGTTCACTTTGGATCGATCGAACGGGGGAATTTACGAGTTGGCGATACAATTACCGCGCAAATCGATGCGGCTTGTCGTCGTCGCGCTCAAGCCAACCATACAGCGACTCATCTATTACAAGCAGCTTTGAAAAAACTTGTCGATCCTGAGATTTCTCAAGCAGGTTCCCTGGTTTCATTCGACAGATTGCGGTTTGATTTTAACTGTCCCCGCGCTCTGACACCTGCGGAAGTCGAACAGGTAGAAGGATTAGTTAATACCTGGATTACTGAGGCGCATGGAGCCATCATTGAGGTGATTCCGATCGCTGAAGCTAAGGCGAAAGGTGCCGTCGCGATGTTTGGTGAAAAATATGGGGCTGAAGTCCGCGTTATCGATTTCCCAGGCGTATCGATGGAATTGTGTGGTGGTGTCCATGTCAGCAATACCGCCGAAATTGGCGTATTTAAGATCGTCAGCGAAGCGGGTGTAGCTGCGGGAGTGCGGCGGATTGAAGCAGTGGCGGGTAATGCTGTTTTAGATTATCTCAATGTGCGGGATAAAGTAGTCAAAGAATTGAGCGACAGGTTTAAAGCTAAACCCGAAGAAATCCTCGATCGGATCTCGACAATGCAAACGGAACTCAAAGCCAACCAGAAGCAATTAGAGACAGTGAAGGGCGAACTGGCGATCGCTAAATCCGAACAATTACTAACTCAAGCTCAAACTATTGGCGAGTTTAAAATCATCATCGCCGAACTTGGCGATGTCGATGTTAATGCGCTCCAAACTGCGGCGGAACGGTTATTAAATAAACTCGGAGAAGGCGCGATTGTACTCGCATCAATTCCCGAACCGGATAAGGTTAGTTTGGTGGCGGCTTTTAGTAAAGGTGTGAATGCCAAGGGTTTACAGGCTGGGAAGTTTATCGGAAATATCGCCAAGATCTGCGGCGGTGGCGGCGGTGGGCGACCGAATTTGGCTCAGGCTGGGGGACGGGATGCAAGTAAGGTGAAGGAGGCTTTGGAGGTGGCTAAGGCGGAGTTGGAGGCGAGTTTGGGTTAGTTCAGTTAGTCAGCGGTTGAAACCGCCGTTCATGATGCAAAACAAAGCCTACGCGGGTTAGGAATCTCAGTCCGTGTAGGCGGAATTTGCTCGCGCGTGCGACAATTTCAATCGTGTGATACTCGTTCACACCACCAACATTAATCGACTTAATTTTAAATATTTAAAACAACACCCAATGCTTTACTAACTTCATCCATAATCTCATCAGATAAAGTTCCAACTTGCTTAATCAATCGCTGCTGAGAAACTGAACGCACTTGAAAAGTGTCAACAGCCGATCGCTTACTCAAACCATTTTCACTATTTGGTTCAATTTTTACCATCCATGCTGCCAGAGAAAATGCTTCATTCCATCCGGTAATAGGTGCGATAACTTTCAGACGTAAAACTCCCAGATCGTTATTACTAACAATTACAGCCGGACGAGTTTTGCCAATCTCATCACCAACTGTAGGATCGGCACTATATAGCCAAACTTGCCCCCTAAGCATATTTTTCGTACTCGTAGAAATCTTCATCGGCGCGATCGCTAAATTCCGTAAGTTCGCTACCTTCATCATAAAAATCGCGCATCATTTCAGCCGCAGCCGCTAGACTCGTTCGCATAGCGTCTCCCTCGGAGAGTTCCTTGGTTTTTAAAAATCTCAAAAAATTGAGCGTTTCAACAATTAGACTATCTGGTACAGAACTTAGTTCTTGCAATAACTGTTCTTTGGCTGTCATGATGTTGCACTAGATATTCACATGCTATGGCAATTATAACTTACCGAGCTTTCAACGAGAAACTCGATCGTTCCAGATTAGTCCGCAAAGGCGGACTTCGCAACACTAGCGACGATTTCAATCGTGCGGCAATCAATCCTGACAATCCTCACTTCCGATTCTGCTTAACTGCCTTCTTCCTCGTCTTCGCTTGAGACAACAAAGATGTCGCAAACGAGATTGCTTCCTGCGCCGATTGTCCCCCCGCAATTTGGGCGATCTCATCGCGGCGTTGTTGCTGGGAATGTAGCTCCTCGATCCGCACTATCGTCCGTTCTTGCTCTGAGTTACCATTACCTGTGTCGATCGTTTCTTTAGCTACTCGAAAATGGCGATCGGCCATTGCGGCGATCAGGGGTTGGTGGGTGACGCAGAGGACTTGTTGAGATTGGCTGAGGTGGTGGAGCTTTCCGGCGATCGATTGGGCGACTTTTCCCGATACTCCCGCATCGATTTCGTCGAAGATCAGGGTACCTGCACCGCCATTATTTGAGAAGCAGGCTTTGAGGGCGAGGAGAAAGCGGCTCATTTCGCCACCAGATGCGGTATCGGCTAGGGGCTGGAGGGGTTCGCCAGGATTGGGGCTAAAGTAGAAGGCGATACTATCTGCACCTGTGGGGGTGGGCGTTTGGGGGGCGATTTTGACTTGAAATTTGACTTTATCCATCGCCAGGGGTTTGAGTTCGCCGATCAGGTGTCGTTCGAGATCGATCGCGGCTTGTTGGCGGAGGGTGGTAAGTTGTTGGCAAGCTGTGGCTAGTTGAGCTTGGAGATCTGTAGCTCGCTGTTCTAGCTCTTCTAGGGACACTCCTGCCGCTGTAAGCTGGGTTAATTCGGTTTGGATAGTAAGTTCGTGTTCGATCGCTTCAGTCAGGCTGGGGCCATATTTGCGGCAGATTAATTTGAGGGTGCGAATTCGGGCTTCGATTTCGATTAGTCGATCGGGATCGGCTTCGAGTGAGTCACCATAGTAATTGATTTCGCGTCCGGCTTCGGTGACTTGAGTGAGGGCGAGGCTGACGAGATCGAGGCTAGACTGGAGGCTGGCATCGATGGCTACCATATCGATCAGGGTGGATTCAGCTTTGCCCAATAGATCGGCAACGGCGATCGCACCTGTATCATTTTGATAGAGTAACTGGTAGACGGCGTAGCTCTGTTGTTGGAGATCGACGACGTGGCTCAGGCGTTGGCGTTCGGTTTCCAGATCGAGGAGTTCGCTGGGTGTGGTGAGGTGGACTTCGGTAAGTTCTTGGACTTGATATTGGAGTAAGTCTAGCCGTTGGAGCCGTTGCTGTTCGGTTTGTTGCCGATCGAGCCACATTTGATAAGCTTGTTGATAGTCACTATGTACAGTTGCAATACTTTCTCGCTGTTGGAGTAGTGTTGTGCCGCCATATAGATCTAATAATTCTCTTTGGTGGGTAGTATTTGTCAGTTGTACTGTTTGCCCTTGAGCGGTAATTTCGATCGACAGTTCGCGGAGTTCTTGGGTGAGCTGGCGGTTGCAAATTGTCCCATTGACACGCATCCTCGATCGCAAATGAATACCACTCAAACTCAATTCCCGACTGCAAATGACCGTATCATCATCAGCCACATCAAAATCCCGATCGATCAGCCATTGTCTCACTCGCTCCGTGGTGACAAATGTACCTTCGATCGTGGCTTTTGCCATCCCCGTGCGAATCATTCGCGCCGTCGCTTTGCCACCTAATACTAGATCGATCGCATCCAAAATAATCGATTTTCCCGCCCCAGTTTCCCCCGTCAAAACATTTAACCCCGCCCCAAATTCTAGTTCTAACTCATCAATGAGGGTAAAGTTTTTAATACGCAGAGACAATAGCATCAGGATCGAGGATAAGGGACAAGGAGGGTAAGAGGGGACAGGGTTGGAGAATGGGATCTGCTCGCGCCCCAGTCCCGTTCCCCTTGCTCCCCTTTTTGGAATAATTGCGCCGGATGATGGAAGAGATCGCGATGGGAGATCGATTAGAGTAGGTTAATCTAAACCCCGTCTAACATGAAACCCGTAGTTTCTCTTCTTCAGGATCGAGGTGATTTTTCACCCATAATCGATCGGCAAGAGAAATAGGCGATCGATTGATACGATGCTGAAAATCATCAACAGCTCGAATTAAATCGCT
>NZ_JBGSQZ010000230.1:0-6765 GCF_041737865.1 Chamaesiphon sp. | reverse complement strand
GGCAGGGCTGATCTATTGGAAAAAGAATAATGCTAAAACCCAATTGTTTCGTTTAACTTCCATCTACATTCGATCGAGACTTAACGACAGAAAAGGGTTAGAGCGGTTTTTCTCTGGTGGATGGATCAGCCCTGCCTTTTGAAGGGGGACTAAGATTCCGGTGTTCCCCTTTTAAAGGCTTGATCGGGGGGATCTTCTGGGATATCTTATACTTTTCAAGTAGCCTCTGAGATGCTATTTGGAGAACGACTCATGAGATTTTAAAAATCAAAATATATGAAGGCTAAACTCTCTGTCGGAGACAGCAGCCAGACAATATATAGACAGACAGGAATTAGTACTAATTTTAGATGCCAATTGAGATTTAACTTTAATAATCGATCGAATGTATAGGCAACCATCATCGCGATCGTTAATCCGACTAAAACTAGTAAAATTTGACTATCTGCTAACTTGAGATTTTCTACATATATCTTCGTGACGAACTGAGCGTCGCGAGGATAACCCCATAAGTGTTGAAATACTAAATTAGACTGTGCCAGATTGGGAAGTCGAAACCAAATCCAAGCCACAAAGATTAATGGCTGAGTCAAGAGCCAACCGCAAATATGTCCGACTCGGCTGCGCCAAAATAATGCAAGTGATTCAATTTTCGCTGAAAGCGTATGCGTTAAGCGGTGGAATACCAGCGCAATCCCATGAATACCCCCCCAGACAATATATCCCCAATCAGCACCGTGCCAAATTCCCGAAATTAACATCAGTGCTAATAGATTTAGACAAGTACGTCCCAATCCCAATCGCGAACCGCCAAGGGGAATATAGATATAATCTCGCAGCCAATTTCCCAGACTGATGTGCCAGCGTCGCCAAAAATCAGCGATGCTAGTACTCAGATAGGGAAAATTAAAGTTTGTCGGTAAATCAATTCCGAATAAAATAGCGGTACCAAGGACGATATCGACATAACCACTAAAGTCTAAATATAGTTGTAAACCATAGGCAAAAATTGCTAGCCATAAGTCGATACTACCTGCTCGATCGAGAGTAGTTGGCTCGAATACTAGTCTCACAAATATTGCTAAATTATCAGCAATTAAGGTCTTTTTGATAGCACCAATAGCAATTAACCATCCAGCTTCAGCTAGCCGCTCGATCGCGGGAAATTGGAGGTTATTTAATTGTGGAGCAAATTGCTGATAATGTGTAATTGGCCCCGATACTAGTTTAGGGAAAAAAGATTTATAAGCAGCATACTTGAGTAAGTTGCCTGTTGCGGGACTACCGTTGTAGACATCAATTAGATAGGCGGTAGATTCAAAACTAAGAAAGGATATTCCTAGAGGTGGTAAGAAATTTATTTTAATTGAAGTAGCTAATGCTTGAATATTTACTGGATCGATCGGTGCAAAAATATTTAATAAGAATGGGATGTATTTTGAGAGAATTAGCAATAATATGTTAAAAACTATTCCAGCAATCAAAACTCGCTTTCGCTGTTGCTTCCCGCGTGGCAACCATTGCTGAAAATAATCTTCACCTAATCGATCTTGGATTTCTTTATACTCAATAATTTGGCTCTCTAATAATATTTTACCGATCCAATAATTTACTAATATCATCGCTAAGATGATTGGAAAATATTGAATTTGCCGAAAGGAGATATAAAATACAATACTTGAAACTACGATCGCCCATAGTTTCTGATTTTGAGTCCGTGCTATTCCCCAGTAAAAGATTAAAGTGATTCCTAGAAAAATAGCATAACTAGATGATATAAAGCGCATCGATAAAAAACTGTGGGAATAATTAAGTAAGTCATTCTCTTCGGTGCGTTACCCTTCACAGATAACACACCCTACGATATTCTAGACGATCTAAAGCGCATCGATAAAAACTATATTAATAATTAAGTAAGTCTAAATAATTTTAAACATTTGGCGATCTTACAGTTGTAGCTAATAAGTCGATCTTCCGAGCGCATGTGGATATTAATTACCACGATATTGCTTCCATCCGTGCTAAATATCTACTCACATCACTTGCGCCAAATTGATTGAGATGACTCGGATCGGAAAAGCGATCGTACTGGTTATTTATCAAACCATCCAAGTCGATAAAAGTAAGTTGATGTGAGTTCATCAACTGCTGCATATATTGTTTAAAAATTACTTCATGCTGGGATCGAAATTTATCTAAATAGATATCTGATAGGGGCATATTCACAAATACCAGCGGAATCTTGTAGCTGGCTAAGAGATCGATCGTCTGGTGTAAAGATCGATCTTGACTACCAGATAATTGAAAATTAGTATAGTCACTGTCACTATCTCCTGTTACTCTACTATATTTATCAAAATAAGTATGAGGATCGAACCGTAAATCGAGTGATAAAAAACCATCAAAGTCGATATCTCGCTCACTCATTACGCTCGGATCGATGCTAGAATTTGAATCGCTAGCAGCGGTCATTTGTCTTACTAAAGGTACTTTAGTCTGCAACCAAGTTTTGAGTAGATCGCGATGATGATAAGCTAATGATACCTGTGCCAAATGACGATCGAGTGCCGTATCGATCGCCTGATAAGTGTTTTGAATAGAAGATTGGATTTGTTGTAGTGATGAGTTGCTATTGCTAGTCTCTGACATCAAAGCTAATTGGCGATAACGATCGGATGCGGCAATTGTTTCATAAGTTCGATCGATTCTACCGTTATTAAATGCTCTAGCTCCATCCGCCCAAATTAATAATTTTGGTAACTGTTGCGGCGTTAATAGCTGTCTCAAGATTAAATCTACTACTTGTGCGGTTGCCCCATTAATTCCAAAATTGTAGATCTGAGGATTGGGATAGCCACGATCGATTAAACTGCGTCTTAATACCTCTGGATTGACACCACGCAGGGCGCGCGAACTACCAACAATCAAGATATCAGGTACGCCATGTTGCAAACAACGCAATTGATATTGAGCGAGTTTCTGTTCGAGCAGTGAATTATTAAATGATAGTTGTAAACTGGTTGGTGTAGAATTAGCGGCGATCTGTTTGGATTCTAAAGTAAATTTAATTACTAAATCACTCGCTGTCACCAATCCTAACCCCACCAATAATAACAATAGTGATGGTTGCCATTGAAACCGAGGTTGATAAGCCAGTTGATTAGTCGTGAATAGCGGTTGAGGTTTCCAGATCCTCGTTGTTATCAAATACTCCCTAATTCTTTGCCCCAAACTGATTTTAGTTATCGATCGTGCAGCGACAACTTGAGGCTCAAATGCCACTGGTGGCAGTTCCAACTGCTGACGATTCGCTCCGCCAACAAAATCTACCCCATAAGTCCAAACAGAGATTGATTGTCCCGATATGCGTCCATATACGCGGATACCACTAATCCCCGTCAGATTCAATTGCTTCAGTACTCGAACAACAGTCGTCGCAACTTGACTTTGGATCGGACAAATAGGAGCCTCACTCATTACATGGAGTAGATGATGGCGGTGGAGTAGGGATAACTCAATGCCCCCACTCTCTAAACATTGCTCTAAATCTGGATTGAGCAACCGTTCGAGGATAAAAGTGAGGGCATCTTCATCGCCTCGTGCTGCTAAAATTATCGGCGTAGGTGAAAATCTGGGATCGCCCAAAGCTGGTAAATCCAGCCAGTGCATCCAGACAGGCGGCTCCTCTATATGTCCGCCAACTGGTTGAGATTGGACTCCGTGAATAGTTGCGCCTTGGATACCTTGAGGTGTCAATTCGATCAGCAGGGGGGCGATTCGATCGAGTACAATTTTTTTCGCCGGAAATTTGGACGATCGCGGGTTATTAAGAGTACAAAAAATCTGTAAGGTGAGATTTTTTAGCACAGCACTAACTTGAATTTCTGCATCTGCAAGCGCGAGATTAAGTAACTTGCTAATCGCTTGGACATCACCCCACCGCGCCCAATTCCTCAGTCTGAGGATCGGAGGTGTGAGATCGACTCTCAACCGCCAGTCGGCAATTTGGGTAGACGCTGGAACCGATCTCGTAGAAAATCGGGAGTATTGAACGATCGCCATCTGAAAATTCTCCAGCTCGATGCTGCGGAGCATTTTTGCCAGCGGTGCGGCGAGAATTTGGCATTCTAGACTCTTTTGGGCAGAGCATCGAACTAATAGTCGGTATGCCAAACGAGACGGGAATGTCGTTTCCTCACCCATGTTAACTGTGGACATCTGCGGGAGATGTTCGATCGAAAACTCAAACTTGACACCCAGCGGACTCAGTACTTGGGTTAATGCTTGAAAAATTAGGTGTTGCGTCAAAACTGATGACGGATCACTCTCACTCGAACTAGTGTTGCTGGTGGCGAAATTAGGCTCGAACCCAATTGATGGTAATGGCACGTAAAGATCTGGTTCAAGGTAAGTAGGTTCGGTCAAGATTTCACCTAAACAACATGTGGCAATCTAGGGGTGATGTTCGGTGCATCATCCCGATCGTCCTTTATCATATCGATCTGTTGGTCGATTTGTGCAGTCTCAATACCGAATTTCAACCTTTTTACCGAAATCTCCTGTAGTACTATATCCCATTTAATTTCTGTGGGCATATTAAACTGAACCAGAAGGGACTAGATCGGATGTCACAAGAACGTATTTATTGGTTGGCTTGGTCGAAAATTTCGGGTGTGGGAGCGATTTTAATCGATCGCATTTACCAGCATTTTGGTAATCTTGAAGCTGCATGGAATGCCGACTCTGAGAAGATCCTCGCCATCGATGGAGTGGGAACTCAATTAATCGCCACAATCATCGCCACTCGTGCCAAAATTGACCCTCACAAGTTGTCAATAACACATTCGATCGACAATCCCGATTGGTGGACGCGGATCGATCCTGATTACCCGCGCTTATTAGCCGAAATTCCCTCAGCACCAGGAGTCTTGTATTACCGAGGAAAAGTGGTTCCGGCTGAAAATCTGGGCAATATCCCCACTGTGGGCATTGTCGGGACTCGCGATCCTTCAGATTATGGCAAACGTTGGGCGCGAAAAATTAGTGCTCTGCTGGCGAGTAAAGGATTTACGATCGTCTCAGGACTGGCACAAGGAATCGATACAGAGGCGCATAGTGCCTGTTTGGAAGCAGGTGGACGCACGATTGCCGTCGTAGGTACCGGACTGGATCTTGTTTATCCACCGCGCAATCAAGCTCTGGCTGCTGACATCCACCAGCATGGCTTGATGGTGAGTGAATACCCAGCGGGAACGACACCAGATCGATCGCATTTTCCCGCCCGCAATCGGATTATTGCTGGATTGAGTCGCGTCACAATCGTGATCGAAGCTCCAACTAGATCTGGTGCCCTGATTACCGCTCATCAAGCCAATGACTATGGACGCGATGTATATGTCCTTCCAGGCTCCCTCGACAATCCCAACTCACTCGGCTGTCTAGGACTCCTCAGTCGTGGCGCACAGCCGATCCTCGGCTTAGATCATCTGCTCGAATTGCTCTCCTCGATCCCTCAACTCGATCCCTCCCAGCAACTACAACTTTTCTCCTTCGAGCCAGAACGCAGCCAAGTCATCGATGGAACCCAGATTCCGACAACGGAGTCGGAGCAAATAACACCACCAGATCTAAGTCCAGATCTTCAGCAAGTATGGTTACTCATGACTACTAGCCCAACTAGTTTTGACGAGATCGTCTCTCGATGCCAACTACCAGTCGCCAATGTTTCGGCGACATTACTAGAGTTAGAGTTGCTCGGTTTAGTCACACAGTTACCTGGGATGAGATATCAACGCTAAACAGTTGACAGCCAATAGACGATCGATCTGAGTCTATCTAAAGCAACTGGAGTTAAAGTTACTAACTATCTCGACAATTTAACCGATCGCTTGGGTCATTCGATCGATAAATTGAGTAGACGATCTAAAATGATAAGATATTTATATATATATTTGAATAACGATTCATAATGCTGATATTCAGATCTTGTATTCACACAATTTTTTAGATTTCTACAGATATTACAGGCTCAGAGTGCCATTAGCAATACTTTTTTAAACGATCGTATACATCCGCTCGAAAGTTTAAAAGAATTAGATAAATCCATGAATATCTTACTCACTAGTGTAGGGTGTTTTATTCCGAAGGGTAACGCACCACAGCCAATCTAAATCTCACTAATTTAGGATCGCTATATTAAATGAATCAGCTAAAAGCGATCGTCTTCGATCTGGATGATACAATATATCCAGAAAGAGATTTTGTCTTGAATGGGTTTCGAGCGGTTGCTGCTTGGGCATCAGTAAATCTAGGAATTAGTGAATCGATCGGAGCTGCAACATTATTTCAACTTTATCGTGAGGGAGTGAGAAATAATACTTTCGATCGATGGTTGATAATTCATGGCATCGCAACTGAAATTGTCCCTGAGCTACTTGATATTTACCGTCAGCATCTACCTAATATTAGTCCCTTCCCTGAAGCGATCGACTTATTAAAACCCACATTCCGCACTTCAATTTTCACGACAAATACTTAGTCTTATTTGTTACTCATTTAAAAATGAATATGCAAGCAAAAAGACTAAAACAAGTCTAAGCTAATACTACATTTGAATTATCGAGGCAGTGATAAGATCGTGGATAAAACTCCCACTAACTTTATAGAGAAATGAATTTTAAACTAGAAGAAATTGAAATTAAAAATCTAGATCACTTAGGAATAGTTGCGGGAATTATAGATGAAATAGGGATCGTAGAGAAAGTC
>NZ_JBGSQZ010000229.1:0-41698 GCF_041737865.1 Chamaesiphon sp. | reverse complement strand
AGGAAATAGAAGATAAATACTATCGTCTAAAACCTCAGGTGTTTTTTGACGCTGGTGGCGTGTCGCACTATAGCTGTTCATCTTGATGTTGAATTACCACTGACACTTGGAATGAGGTTCTGGGGCTTTCAGCTTTGACCTAGGCTGTTGACTTTGTGCCTTTTTTCGAGATAAAAGTTCATACATTTTTTGTGTCGTAAAGATCGCTCGAAAACAAAATTTTTCGTTTTGAGAGTGTTGAGTGACCAAAAACCTCAGTCAGCCAATCCTCAAGGCGTGTAATCAGGATACTTGCTTTTTAGTGCCACGAAACATTGAAAAGTAGACTGGGTAATTCTTTCAAGGACTTCAAGGAAAATATCGGCTTAATCGGGTAGACACAGAAAAGGGGAAATATAGCACGTTAAGCCTATACCCCTTGCTCAGAGATGGTTACAGAGCAACCATCTTGGAAGTCATCGGTTATGCCCCTCGGCTTCTCAAAACTCATGAGATAGTCAATGAACGAGAATTCTGTTTCAAGAATGGTTTTCGAGAACCTGAAAACCTTGATTTTCCGTCACATCATGTTGGGTGATCGGTCTTTCTCACAAACCACACTTTCTGAGACACTTTTTGTTTGCTGGAAAGAGTTTCAAGAGTGTTATGTCAAACATCGTTTTCACTAATACCTATTTTCGACGGTTTGTACAAAAAAACCCAAAGTGCGGTCTTGGGGTTTCCCCAAGTAGAGCACCTTTTCAAGAGAGGGGTACCCGATAGGGCGGGGTGGGTAGATCTCCGCCCTATCGGGCACCCGATCGATCGTCCAGATTCGACCAAATCTCTAGTCCCATCTGGCGACGACGGCAATTGACACCAAATGCGGTGCTATAATGGTGTCATGTCAAGATCGACCCCATTACGTGTTGTGGTAGATACTAATGTTGTTTTTGAAGGATTGACTTGTCGAGGGAATGCGGCGGGGCTAATTGTTGAAGCTTGGTTGACTAACTTATTTCAACCCTGCGTCTCTAATGCCCTCGCCTATGAGTATGTCGATGTCCTATCGCGTAAGCTTTCCCCTAAGCGATGGCAAAAACTTCAGCCAGTATTAGGAAAACTACTAAGTATTTCTCAATTTACGCCGATTTATTATTCTTGGCGACCTACTTCACCAGATCCTGGCGATGATTTTTTGGTGGATTGTGGGATGAATGCTGGCGCGGCAATTGTCACATCGAATTTGAAGGATCTGAAAATCGCTCAAACATCACTGGGATTATTAGTTTTAACTCCAGCAGAATTAGTTATTAAATTAGCCACCGACTGATAACCATGAGCAGATTAACACTGAGACTACCAGAAACTTTACACCAACAATTAGCGCAAGTAGCCGAGCAAGAGGGCGTATCCCTGAATCAATATATCGTGTACGCGCTAACTCGTCAGAGTGTCAATGCTCCCGTTCGCGGGTTAACTATCGACGCGATCTCGGCGCAGCCCGATCCAGAAATCGAGCGACAACGATCTTTGTTTGAAGCACTCAAGGGTGAACTGGGTGAAGCCTCTCCAGCGGATATTAAGGCAATTTTAGCTGATCGAGATGTAGTAAGTTGCGAACCAGAATTAACTACTGAGACGATCGATCGACTCCGAGCGAAGCTTCAAGCAATCAAACACTAACTCTAAATGGGGTACAGCCGGGATACGGATACTGTTGGCGAATTGCCCAGAATCAGATCTAATCCTGGATCTATCGTGGCTGTCACCGACACAATCGTGCGGGTTTGATGAATTCGCCAACAGTATCTGGATCTCGGCTCGACCCCGCAAAAAATACAAAATAGGCGATTTTCACGATGTCCGATAATAGTTCTTTGCGGACATTCCCTTTTTTGGTCATACAGCCAAATCCCCATTGTTCAGATGTACTCCATTCCTACGAGAAGATTATCAGCAATAAATGCTTACACAGAAAGATTTTCAGCCGTATAAAATCTAAAGAATTATACGGGAAAGGGAGTAGATACAGTCAGCTTATGTAATATATTCAGTGCCCAGTTTTGGACATCTTCTGTTTCTGATTGATACGGGCGGCTATTGTCTTCACCAGTATAAATAAGCCTCCAGATATTATTTTCTGTATATGTTTGAACCTCGAAATTTCGTGCATTGACCCATTCAATAGTATTCTGTCTAGTACCTTTCTTGTTCCATACTTGACCTGTCCAACCTTTTGATGTCAAGCAAAAGTCTACCTGCAACCAAAAAGAATCATTGATCTCAATTATGTACCAGTTGGCAGCTATTAAATCCTTTAAAGGTTTCCATACGCCTGATTGAATATTAAGATTAGAAATATTCTTGACGGCAATTGATTCATTTAATCGTTCCACTTTTCTCTGTATATCTTTACGAAGCATATCTACTTCATCAAGCAGAAGTGTTATATTATCATGATTATCGTAAAAATATTTTAATCGTTGCGGATCTAAACTAGTTACTTCATCTAGATTTTGCATAGTTTTTATAAAGTCTCTTAAAAATGTTGTGTGATGTTGCTGTGCTGTCAGAAAATATGAACCAATGTTTTCAATTATCTTCTGAAAGAAGACTTCATAGGTAATTGGAATGAATCCATACAGTTTTTCCGATGGTATTTTTGGTGATTTTAAGCATAATAGTATCTTGCTAACTTGGTCAGCACTTTTACTTATTGATTCCAGATACTGTGAATAATCCTCGAAATCATTATAAAAATCAGCATGAATCTTATTTTCTATCCCAATAGTATAATTCTCGGATTTGATGACTAGATCGATCCGATTCTGTTTATTAGTAAGCTCTTCACGTACTACCTCGATATCTTGCCCATCAATGATTGTTTCCTTACCAACAATTGCAGCTAGAACATCCAAGAAGAGCATACCAAAGCCATGTTCGTTATTAGGCTGTAAGTAAAATGAGAGAATATTACTACAGACATTCTCGAAGTGCGGATAACCTCCAATTTCCATGAATGTCAGCTCCCGATTTTTCAAAGGGGGAAATCTTTTCAGATTTTCAAGAAGATAATCTATTTGTTCTATAGATAAAGTCACAATTGTCACGGCTAATCATCAATCTTAGAATACCCATGAAAATTTCCTATCTTTCACCATTAGAGATCTCGTAGTCAATCTAATCCTTTTATCGAAAGTTGTTGGCTGCTATTTTTTAGGGTGTTTTTCCCGCGCTGTTTGGGGGTGCTAGTCTGTTCGCGTTCGGCGCGAATTCTCTCTAGTAATAGGGGTATCAAACGACAGCGACATTGGCGAGTGGCGACAGCGATCGACTCTGTTATTTCGATCGATCGGAGGTTGTCGCGACAGCTATAGCAACCGCCAAGCTTGTTAGGACAGATCGTATCCCCGACTTCTTGGAGAAGTCGGGGTATAGCGTCACTATCGTCCTAACTGCCCTGGCGACTGCTATATCGATCAATCGTGAAATCTATAGCTGGATAGGGGTATAGCTGCCTCTCCAAGGGCTGTCATCTGGCAAACGACAGCATATTTAACCCCAGAGTCGATCGTTGTCGCCCCGCCAATTTACGTGTCATTTAATACCTTTGACAGCAGACATCAAATATGGGGTGTGCGTTTCAGGCGTTGAATCTTGCTTTTATGGCGACTGCCTTGCGGCGCGCTTGCGTGTTCGATATCCTACGACACAGCATCTAATTAATGATTACATGACGTATTTACGCCATTTTCTCTTATACCATTGACTGAAGCGGCATTAATCGCGGAGGAAAAAGATATTAAGTTTCAGATGGTGATATCACCTGAATTATGTCGCTCGATCGATGCAGCCAGAAAACTTACCAAAACTAGTCGGAGAGCCTGGTTATTGCAAGCTGCCCAAGAAAAGCTGGAGCGAGAAGGGAAAATGATATAGATCAGCCTTGTCAATTTATTGAGAGACAAAACTTTAGAGGAAATTTTTATATGTCTCAAGTTTCTCTCGAACCCAAGGATCTTCTGGTAATAAATTGCGATAAGCTCGAAGAAACGCTCCTGCTTTACCAATATCTCGTTGTTGTTCAAAAACAAGAATGAGTCTTTTCAAAATAGCTAGTCGTTGCGGAAACTCTCGATTTAGTCTCAGCAGAATTTCAGATGCTTCTTCATACCTTGCTTGCGCGCCAAGTATAGAAGCTTTCTTGAGTAGTAATTGGGGAGAATCTCCTTCCACAATCAGACAATGCCTCAGCACTACCTCTGCTTTCTGAACCTGTCGCGTTTCTAGATAGGACCCAAGTGCAATCCGGTTGAGGTCTACAGAGATTTGTGGATATAGATCCAGCATTTCGGGATAACGCTCGATGTCCTCTAGGCAATCAAAATATCGTCCATCTTTGAAGGCAGCCGAAGCCATAAGTAAAAAAGCATAGGGATCTTGGCTGTTTTCAAATTCAGCACTTGCTATTGCTGCTGCGTGTATATATTCCTCTTTTTCCAGATACTCGATCGTTTGTGATGACCAGTCTTGACTCGGATTTTGCTTGCTGGGTATGCTTCGGATCGGTTGGTAGTCAAGCTGGGCTTGCCTCACTCTTGGGAAAACTGTCAACATCTCTGAAAGAGAATCCCATCGATCGCTTGGATTGAAGGCTAGGCAGCGTAATATAAAGTCTTCAACGGCTGGTGAAACTGAAGAATTTATTTCTCGAGGCCGGGGATAAGGGGTATGACGAATCACTTGGCTCAGGGTATCGTGTGGCAGTCTAGAAGTGACAAGGTGATATAGCAACACCCCGAGACTATAGATATCTCCCTTAAAAATGTGGTCTGGATTCTTTTCTCTGTGAACTGTTCCGGCTAACTCTGGAGCTGAGTAAAGAATGGTACCCCCATTTTCTCTGGTTCGGGCATAAAAGTCCTCAGGCAACAGGCTAGACCCAAAATCGGTAAGTTTGGCTAGCTCCCCGGCTACAAGAATATTATGAGGTTTAATGTCACCATGCGATATACCTAGGCTATGTAGATAATTCACACCGGCTAGGATTTGCGAGTAAATATCCAAGATCCTTTTGTAGCTCGATACAAATCCTTGTTCTCCCTCATCAAGTAATCGTGCCAGGGTGTTGCTGGGGAAGTATTCCAATTCAATTGCATACCACTCTCTATCTGGAGGAACGCGCCCCATCCAAAATACACTCACTACATTTGGATGGGAGGGTTGATGGAGAAGATGTTCCCCTTCGGCCAGTTCACTATTTTTACTCCCCTGAGCCTTGGGAATTTTCACGGCAACGATCGCATTGTCACTGAGCCGTTGGGCTTTCCAAACCCATCCATGGGAACCATCTCCTAGACATTCCAGTAGCTCATAACGATCGCCTAACTTATGATCTGTATTGGGTATAAAGTAACGATTACGTCGATTCATTGGCGACCTCGCTGAAGTATTTTGACTAAGCAATATCTCTGATCTGACTGCTTTTGATGCAGAAACTGAAAGAGTAGTAAGTTAGCTCTATTAGTACCTTTTACTTTTTGTCGGGTTGAAGTTTCAAAACCTTGCTGTAAAACCTGGTAAAAACGAGCATGATCTGGAAGGGATGCCAATCCTTGTGTCCAGTAAGCAAGCACTAAAATCTTGGCGGTTTCCCCTAGTCGATGATGAGCTAGCAATAAATTGGCAACTTTGCTCTCCAGCTTAGCTTGGTCATCGATTCCGCTATATCGTTCAAATTCTGCAATCAGGAATGGGTTCTGTGTTGTACGGTCTAGCCAGATCGAATCGGGTCTAACATCATCTCCAATATTGGCGTAGTCTCCTTGACGGGCTACTGGGAATTCAGAAATTGAGACATAACCGAGGTATTGACCCAAATGAGTTAAGTAAGAAATGCCCAAGCTGTGAATGGAAACGCTCTCATCCATTACTCCCCAATTAGTCCAGATGGGGAGTAACTGCCTCGCAATTTCTAAATCTTGGATGGCCTCTACAATTTCATTCATTGCTTTCACCAAGCCGTCCCCACACTTTTAACACTTCAGGTGACTGTCCTCCATGAATAAGTGCTTTTGTTCCAACTTTTACCAGCAGCGGTGCGGGGATAGAACGGCCACAGATTAATGCCTCCCCTGTCGAAAGGCTGGGCAACTCATCTATATCCGCTTTGCTGACCATATCAGAGGTCTTCGTAATGAACCTCTGGTCGTCAGGATTCTTGAGGCGCATGGTAATCAGGGTGTTGCATTGAGAGGTGACATCAGCATCTAATTTTGAGGGACGTTGACTGACGATCGCGAAACCAACTCCGAATTTACGCCCTTCGCCTGCAATTTTTTTAATGATCCGATGACTCACTGAAGGCTGACCGGCAGGCGCAAAACTATGGCCTTCTTCATAGACTAAGAAGCATGGGCGAATCGGATCTGTCTTGCTAGATGCAGCCCTCAGGATTTCACTGGAAATAAGAGCTGTAACTACTTGCTTGGCTGTATCACTCAGACCCTGTAGGTCGATAATGGCTAACCGACCCTTTTTACTACCAGGGCGACCAATCATCTCATAGATATCGGTAGAACGGGCTATAGCAGCAGAGTAAAAGCTTTGAGCTTCATTAAGTACCCGTGAAAGCTTTAGGGAGGTTACAGCAGCACTTCGGCCATTCAGTGCCGTAGCCTCGGCTTGACTCAATTCATCCCATTCCTTCAATTCCTCTAATCCATCCCCCAGATAATAGCGAAGTAAGTTGATATCTCGGGGATCGTTGCGATCGTGGAGTCGCCAATACCGAATTGCTACATCCAAAACTCGTTGTTGGGGTTCCGTAAGTCCGGGCAGGATCTCCCCAATATCATCCATCTCGAATCGATCGAATTGCAGAGCGAGTTCCCGATTTTTCCCCGCGTATTTATCCCGAAAAGACTGTTGCTGAGGCGTATAGACAACCAGACCAGCACCTGCCTCCATCAGGCGTTTGAAGCTGATCTGAATTTCTTCGATCGCCGCTCGATCTCGGGGATCTTCATTGTCAGGCTGCACATTGAATTGGAGATTACCGCCCTGAAAAGCCCGACCGTATTCCCCGTGAGGATCGAAAACGACGACAGATCCGTTATTCAAGGCAACTAGCCGTTCGATGATTCGACCAACCGTATAGGATTTACCCGAACCAGTCATTGCTAAAACTGCCAGGTGCTCTGTCACCAGGCGATTCACATCTAAGTAAACTGGCACTGTGTTTTCCCCATGTTCGTAACCGACAAGATTCCCAATGTGCAGACTTGTCTGTTCGTCAAATTCATAAAATTGACTCAGGAAAAAGTAGTCCACTGTTTCGACCTTGGCTCCAGGATCGAGTGCCCGTCTGGGAATTTTAATTTGATTAGTAACTGGATCTTTATAGCCAATGAGTTCCAGTTTTGCCATGACTTTTTCTCCGGTGACTTGCGCCCCAGGTAGAAGTTCAAGCTCATTCACTGATTGCCCCATGTCAGAGTTATAGAGAACATTCGATCGAGCCATGGTCACAATTCGACCGAGGACATCTGTTTCTTGTTCGTCTACTCGCTCTTGATGGCGAATGCGGACAAACTCGCCTCGACGACCTGAAAAGGAAGATGAGAGTATCATCGTGAGGTTATTCGGATCGCCTGTGTTACCAACTAATTTGCCCAGTATTTGTGATTTCATTTCTATAATTCCTCCTCTAAACCAGATAACCAAATATTTTCTATTTCTCGCTGCTTCAGCGATTCAACGACACTGCGACTGTAAAAATCTAAAAATTTAGCTAATGCCTTTTGCTCCTGAGCAGCTAACTGAATTGGCAATGGCAGGGCATCTTGTCCGCCAACCACCATCAAAGCCATGACCTGACTGCAAACCCGATCGAGTAATTTAGCAGTCCAATCTGGTGCATCGCCGATCGATTGCATCAATCGGGGCGCAATATTCTGAGCTGCTCGAAAATGCAAACCGACTACACCTAAATTAGCTACATCACTAGGTTCCATCCGAGGTGTTTGAACATTCATCTGAAAAGCAGCGGTGCGTGTATAGCTGCCTAAAATTCCATGGACAAATCGACGTTCGCCGATGCCAGCAATGGAAGGAGAAATGCGATCCAATGTCGCGAGTTGGCTGGGAATCAATCGCTCTGTGGAGAGGATTTGCCCCCGTCCAGCGGGCGATCGCAGATCTTGCTGGGCGATTTGAACGATGGCACCATAACGCTTGGATGTAAGACTCACAACGGCTGTACCTTGAGGATTCCAGGGCAGTAGGCGATCGCGATGCCGCTCCCAGAAGGCCGAGATCGTTTGCAGCGTTCGATCGAAAGTCAGTCCGAATTCCCGATCGCGATCCGATTGGTTGGGTACCATACTTCGTTCTAGGGTGAGCGGACAGTCTAGTAAGATCAGATCGTAGGGTTCCCCAGACCGTAGTGCGGCATCGGCCATCTCGTAAGCTTGGCGGATGCCAATCAGTTGTAAACGCTTGGACTGATCTTCAAAATTGATATCATCCAGTTCGCAAGCACTATCTTGGCCAACCGTCGATACTGCATTGTTTTCAACGGCCAGATCCAAGCGCGAGGCGGCTGCAATATAGAGGTAGCCTCCCAGCGTATTTTTGAGCGCAGATTGGGTGGAAATTCCCGCAACTCTTAGATTTAAGGGATTGGGTCGATCGACTGGAATCACTAACCCTGCTTTGGCAAACTCAGGAGCGATCGATTCAATACTCCGAATTTGGTTGATAATTCGTCCGACAGTGCCTGGGAGATGGATTTGCGACTGAATGGCTAAGGACTGAGCCAAGGAGCGTCCTTGATGTTGAAAGGTCTTGGTCATGGTGCTAATGCCTCCAATTCTTCGGCATAGGGTGCATAGTGGCTCTGGGCAAGTATTTGATGTCCTGCTGCTGTGAGATGTGCTTCGCTGACTAAATTGTGAGTTTGTAGCTCTCGCAGGCACTGAGCCGCCAGGGTGGATTCCAGGGAAAAAATCGAGGATTGCTGAAGTGCTGCTAATGCTGCGGCATCAGAAGGAAATGAGGCTGTCAGTAGATGAAGTAATACCGTGAAATGGTGGGCTGAGGGTAGAAAAGTAGGCGGCGTAGCAATGGGTTCGCTGACTGCACTGGTATTACCAGCAAGTCGATCTAACTCACTGAGCCATTCTTGCAGTGCCGATGCCCAATCCAAAACGACCAAAGACCACAGGGGTAAACAGGTGATGGCAAAGATCCCTGAGTAGGAATGCTGTCGATAATAAATCGTACATAGGCTGAGATCGTCCCATGTTCCGCCTAAGCTCTGAGCAATTTGCCATTGCCCTTTTAGCTCGGATTGGACTTCTGGTGCTAGAGACATCAAGAAATTATTGTCTTTGGCGGTAGGAGGCTCGGTACGTCTTCGAGCCTCCCAGTCTTTAGGTAAGGTACATTCTAGGGACTTAAAGGGAGGGATCAGCAGTAGCACTCGACCAGGTGCTTGAGACCAATTAATCCACTCCTGTTGTCCGGCATCATTGGCTTGTTGAAAGTCCGAACCGAATACAAGACAGATGCCTTTTCCTGGTGGTAATTTCTCGGCGGGTTGGGCATTAACTGTGGTCTTGAGAATGCGACCCCGACGGTGGCTGGCTAATGAACTACCTAACCAGATTGCAGGCTGGGGAATCGTGCCATTAATAATACTCATCTGATTAACCTCCCAAGCGATAGGTACGCACTAGCAAGCCAGAGCGAACCAGTTCTGACTCTTCGGTTGGCTCAAGATTCGGATCGTCGCCTGTTGCTACTGCTGCCACGATGCGCTGCCATCGTTCAAAGCTGACGGAGTTTGGTAATAACTCGTTCGCCTCTTGCAACCACACAGTTCGACGAGCCTCAACTTTTTCGATCGCCGCTCTCAAACTCCCTGCCTGTTCTAGTTCTGGACGGCTCAAAGCTGCGCGAGGTGGTTTGCGCTTGGCCTTCAAGAGTTGGTTGAAACTTGTTTCGATCGACTGAATCTCCGGTTGGTTTAGCAGCTTGCCGATAAAATCCCCGATCGTATTCTCGAGCGTTAAAATTTGACCCATTAGTTGATTGAGCTGTTGCCGAGGGATCGTCAATAAGTCCTCTGCTTTCTGCATTAAGGGCTGAAAGTTGCCCTGCTTTGCCGGACGATCGTAAAGTGGTTCCCCTCTAAGAGCTTCTGCATCCTCCTCCTGTATCCCTTCAAGGCTCTCATCGATGAAAGTTGCTTTGAGTTTTAACTGCTCCAAACTGTCTATATTTTGCGGGTACTGAAAATCTTCAGTAGTTACATCTTTTAATTGTTGTTCTAGCGTCTTTAAGCGGGACTTCGCATCATCAAGGTTATGCTGGATGCTCTTAAACTCTTGCATCGATCGACGAAAACCGCTCACAATGTAGCCATCGATTTGCTCGAAGGAAATCTCGGTTAGGCTAGCCCCGTCAATATTCAGACCCACTTCCCGACTGAGCCGAGCCAGCCGATCGATCGCGTCGGCAATCCGCAGATCTTTTAGACATTGACCCAAAGCACTCGCTTCGGACATCTGCGATTTGGCTGTACTGCCCATAGGGGTTTTAAGATGGATCGCTCCATCCAGAATGTGGCTAATCTTTTCCAGGGAAAGCGTAAAAAATTGAACGGGAAAGTGCGCTAAATCTTTCACCATTACTTTCATTGTGGATTGCAAAAATTCAATTCTCTCTCCGATTTTTTCACTAATACTGAGAATGCGATCGGAAAATAGCTCGGCTCGTCTTAGCCGCCGCCATAAAGGATCTGCATCGTTGCGAAAGTCTAGAGTTCGGACGTTATCATCTTTATTAAAATTATTGTAATCATCTTGGTTAAAGACAAATTCAACCGCTGTTATCAGCTTTAGCCTTAGTTGGACAAAAGTGAGGATCTGCTGTTTCTTTTGTTCGAGTTCTGTTAGTTCAGAAAAGCTGATTTCATTCGCTTCTAATGCTTTTAAATACTCTTTAGCCTCTGCTAATTTCTCTCTAGCTAGGGCGGTTTTGGTACCGATCGCACCTTCACAACCAAAAAGCTGGGTGACTTCCCCTTCACCGAATACTTCTTGCAGTTTGCGAACGATCGCCAGATAATCTGCTGCTAGCCAATTTTCGGCAGCTTGAATCCGACTACGCAGAGTACTGAGTTCTAGAAAATTAAAACTTCCATCTGCGCTAGTCAATGCAAACCCCAAATCGACGGCAATACTCAACCAATCATTGAAAATATCTTTGGTTTTGGCTCCTTCCCAGGTATAGCCCCAGAACCAAGACTTTTTCGCTAGCTCTTCAGACCAAGGACTTTTATCTTGAATAAAACGTTCTAAAACTGTCACTATAAAAGGAGGTATTTCAGCAATAGGATCGTTGTCATTGTTGGAAAAAAGATTGGATTGTTCTTGCCGATCGTATCCTGACGATTGCTGCTTCTGGGATAAATTCAGCTTTTCTAGGATAGCTTTGAAAGCTTCAATATTTAAACCACTACGTTCGTCTACTTCGTGCAATGCACGATCTGATGTCTTTAGTAGTAAGTATTTCCATGTGTCGATGAGAATTTCTTTTTCATGCGGTTTTAATGAACCACTGGGGCGTAGCGGCCATGCAATCCCACCTTTGTGATTAAGGCTCTGCCGCCAACGCTGAATTTCTTCGAGCAGACCTCGCTTAAACGCATTAATTCGTTGAGTAAACGCAGTGTTGAAATTAGCATCGTTAATTTCAACCCCTTGCTGCTCCTGAGTACTCAGACCGACACGATGTAAAACATATTCTTCATTCGTGGAAAGTTGATAGAGCAATAAATAATTGATGGCATTAGCTAGTTTTGGTGAAGCTGGATTCTTTAACCGCTCTACTAGTGCGCGGGAGGAGGTGAATGCAATTATGGGGGTTTTGCCCTTGGTACCAAATTGGGTATGTACAGCCTCACACAGCTCTTCTAGCATCTGTTCGTTTTGCACCCAGGCTAGAATAGCACGACCCTGGGGATGCAGCTTGAGGGCATCGCAAGTTACTAATCCGCCTTGTTCGCGACCGCGACTAGCACGAGGAGTCATAATCGCGATCGTCTCTGCGGGAACTCCGGCTGAGATGGGATCGTAGCCCCAGTTGCGATCGAGTACCCGCATAATACCAGTCAGAATTTCACGCTCTCGATCGGCATGTTTCTGCTGCTTCCGTGTCAACATCACCTGTTCGTGAGCACTGCTGCGATCTGGATCGCGAAAAATGAGGGATGTCTGGCTGCGTTTGCGATAGCGCAGATCTAGACGTTCCAGCATGGCAATGCTGGGGCCAATATGCGTCGAGTCTTCGTTGAGCAGATCTGTATTGCTGATAAAGTGGTGCCAGAGTGCCCGCGCGGCATCATCGGCGGCTGGATGGGGATAGAGAAATGTGACAAGTTCGATAAATCCATACTGGGTCAGAGGTATGAGTAAGATACGCTTACCGTCTGGGGTGCGGTTGAATTGGCCTGGGGCATCTCCGGTGCGATGGGCATAGATGGCATAGGTGCTGAGGTTGTCTAGAAGTTGTTTGAGATCCAATAACTGAGAGACACTTGGGAGACTCCAGAGATCTTTGTTGCGAGTAAATTTCGCGTTGCGGAGGGCTTTAGTGCATTCCAACTCGTCCCATGCCACCTGTCGGTAGCGCAGGGCGAGGGGTTCGTTGTATTCATTTTGTGCTGTTAGCAGTGCCTCTAGCTCGTCAGGCTGCCACCGACCGATCGAGACTGGTAGTTGCCCATACAGGAGTTCTGTTGCCGAGGGTAGATAGGCGCGATCGATCTGAAGTTCAGTAATGGCACTGCGGTCTAAGATGTAGTCACGAATGCGACTAGAACTTGTGGCTAATTCATCAAACAGGGAACCAATGGTTAATATCTCTTCACTGGAGCCATCTTGTTTGACAGTTTGGCGGAGCCGTAACCGACCATCTACGTTGGCCATAATGACATTGAACCAACCGAAGTTGCCGCCGCTCATCGTATAGGCTGCTTCCACCACGCCACGGGGATAGCTTTCGCTCAGTCGGCCTTCTGCGGTCAAGGTTTTCACAAAGTCGCTGACATCGGCAAAGGCATTTTGGGACAGGTCTACTAGCTCAAAGCGGCGGGCGGTTGATTGGATCTCTCTTAGCTCATCGCCGATCGCAGGAGAACACAGTGCTACATATCTCAGCCAAGGTAGCTTGCGGCGAGGGTCTTCTTCCTTAATCGCTTTGCCCAAGAGTTTGATGGCTCGACCGTCCATGTGTTTGATGTCTCGGTCTTCTAAGCCATAGGTGCTAGTCTCAGCGACGGTTTCGAGTTCGTCGAGGGCGACAAGAATGTATTTGATGCCAAATTCCTGAAGATATTTGTAGGCATTCTGGCACAGGCGAGTCACAAGATAGGGGTCTTCGTATAGTTCTTCGTCGCTATGGTTGGCATTCACCTCTAGGAGTGCGGCTAGACGGGTTTCGTCGAAGCCTTGGGTGAGCAGTCGATCGAATCCTTCTTTGGCGATTTGTCCTTGAATTGATGGATCGAATTCGCCTCTAGCGAGGGGTAGTAGTGCTTTGTACAGACCATAGCCAAACCAGTTGTCGATGTTGTGGTGTTCGTTGGCAATCTGGCTATAGCGAATATATAAACCCAAATATTGTTCTCGATCGGCATCGTTATAAAATAGGCTGGCTTGGGTCAGGGTGCCAGTTTCGCTGCGGACATACCATCCTGGCGAGGTGTTGTTAATTTGACTGATTAATTCATAGGCTAACCGCGATTTACCAATCCCCCACTGAGCAATGACGGCGAAGACATGAGCGAACTGTTCGGACTCTTGGTCTACTACATGTATGAACTGTTTGAAAGTGTGGTAGAAACTGCCCTGTCCCACGATCGGGTGATTTAGGGGGTAATTAGAGACACCTCCGGCAGCCCATTGATGTTGAACGATCGATGATATAGGTTGGCTCATAGGTCAGTACCAAGTCGGCTTTAAGGTGTTACGGCAAAACGTCGATCGGGTTTAGGATATTGGCTTGGTTTTAGGTTGGTTTACCCCCCCAACCCCCCTTGATAAAGCAGGGCTGGAGTTAAATCCCCTCCTCGGAGGGGTGCCCGTAGGGCGGGGTGGGTAGATCTACGCGACAACTCACAATCCCAAACTGGCATTAATAAGACATGGAATTCAACCTCTGACTACTGGTGGTCATCCGGCGTTCTTTCGCCCATTGTTCGCTGGTGCTGCGGATGGTGGCGGTGACGTAGCTAGCGAGGCGGTTAAAGTTTTTACTGCCGATCGCGCGGTAGCAGGTATCCGAGAAGGTAGGGTGAATGGTGTAGTGGGGGCGATGACCGCCAGCACCGAGGGAAAACTGCCAAACCTGCCGCTGGAGCATGGCTTCGATGACAGGTGCTAACAGGGCATCGAGGGTGTCAACTTCTGGGGCGAGGATGTCGATGCCTAGTCGATCGAGGACTCGTAATAGTAGTTCGCCCAGGGAGCCACAGAGGATTTCGGCTCCATCGGTGCTAGTGATGACTACGCTGAGTTTGGGGGGACGATAGCTGAGGGATACATTGCTAGGATCGAGTTCTAGGGTGAGTTCGCCCGAAATTCGTTCGGCTGCCCAGGCTTCTTGGGTGAAGACGATCTGAGCGAGCAAAAAGCACCAGGGACGAGCTAACACCCAGTACATGGCGGCTAGTTCGGGTTGTGGGGGGGGATCGGTCGGGGAATAGTCATCCCAACTGCCAGAGAGGATCGAGGTGGTGCGCCATTGGGTGGTGGTTTGGCTGGTTGCTAGATGGGGGGGCTGAATCAACCTTCGTTTGAGCCAGTTGTTTGAGGGATTCACCAGATCGATATTAGGGAGGCTTTGTTCAGTATTCCCCTGTTTGCCTTCAATCAAGAAGGCAGTTGCGCCGAGGATGCGATCGAGTTTGGGAGCGGCGATCGCTTGTTCGGCGGGTACTTCAAATAGGCTGCGCTCTAGTTCGGTATAGGGTGTGGGTGCTAGTTTGGCTTGTGGTAGTTGTTCTAGGAGGGAATCGGCGCATTGACCGAGGGTGGATATGGCTTCACACAAGCTAGCGGTATCCCGTTGCTGACCTAGTTCTTGCAGACGCGCACAGACGATTTGTTGCCAGCTTTGGCGGATCTCCGGTTGACAACTAAGGATTGCGCCGATCGCTTCGGCGGTGGAGGGGAGGGTGCGGAGTAACTGCACGATTTTGGGGGTGGCGACGGCGCGTTTAACATCCTCTGAGTAAGTCCACAGACCGATCTCATCACCTGCGGGGAGGTCGGCGAGGTCTTTGGTATTGACTTCGCCGTGGGTGAGGAGGTGTTCGAGGGTTTGCAGGATGGCACGATTCATTCTGGTACCTCCGCTACTACTTGGTAGGTGGCGCGGTCTTCACTAGCTAGGGCTAGGTAAGGTGTCTGGAAGTCATAAACTTTGGCAGTTTGACTGTTTCTAGGTGCTACGGCTTCGGTTGTCTCATCTAGGCTAGCTAGGGCGGTGTAGAGGGCATCGAGATCGGGAAAGAGCGGTGGCTCGTTGGGGTTGTCGATGCCTTTGCGGGTGAGTCTATCGAGGATTTCTCGGTCTAGGGTCGTGTCGCCTCGTTCTAAGCCTTCCTGGGCGGCTTTGAGGTCAGCTTCGCTGAGGTTGCCTTCGATCAGGGCTTCGACAAGGAGTTTGGCAGCGGTGGTAAGCTTTTGGGTTAGAGCTTTAAGTAGAAGTCGTTGTTGCCTCAAGCTAGAAACTTCTTCTTGAAAGTTCATTGGGGCAATAACGATCAGATTACTACCAGTTTCTCTAAGATTCATATTGAGCTGAACAGCACCATTTGCAATCCGATTACTCTGAATTTTGCCGATTTCAGTATTCAGAAACTCGGCTAAATAATGAGGAAGTATATCTTTCTTACAGTCAATTGTGACAACGGCTGCATTTAAGCTTGCTTTTTCATAATCTTCAGATTCAAAGACGGCAGCTCTTCCAATTGTTCCGCGCACAGACAAGACAATACTTCCTTTCTTTGCTTCGTGGCTAATAAGATCTTGATGCTTTTTAGGAGAAATGAAAATACAGTCTAATAAATCACATTCTCCATCAATCAAATTAGTAGCTCGAATAACTGGAATACCATAATTTACATAGTCGTTAGTGGAGACTCCCCAACCTCCGGGGCCATCTTTAATACGATCTGTCAGTTTAGAAAGCGGCTGATAACTCCAGGGTGTACCCTTTATTTCTTCATCAGCCCAAAGAACAAGAGGCGTGTAGAATTCCGACTCCAAACGATTGTCTGTCAGTGTGTCTGTAGAAACAGTACTAAATTTATTTTGTAGAGGCTTTGGCTTACCTAGAAAGCATTCTTGCATCTTATTTCTAAGTTCTAAATCAGCTTCTCTCGATCGATCCCTCAACCGCTCCGCCTGCCGCACCTTATCCCCAATGTATTTTTGAACAGAAGTCAAAGGTTTTACAAGAAGAAGTTTACGGAAATTGTTTAGATATATATGCTGTTGAATAGCACCGCCTGCTTCTCTTTTGAGGAGTATTTGTCCATATTTTGATGCTATCCAAGTAACGATAAAATAATTATCAAAGTCTTTATTTTTAAGACTAAACTTCATCGTGTCTTGATTAGAATTTACTTCGGACAAATAACTTGGAATTACTGCGCATTTTCCAATGGTTCCTGATGTCGATATGATTATATCCCCAGGGTGAAGTTTTGATTTTGATAACAGCTCATGGGTTTCACGAGTTATATAAGAAAGACCTTCAAAGTTAATTAGTGGTGAGCCAAGGGCTTCCGCTTTAATATAGGGAATCCCTTCAGTCCCTGTGGCCCACATAATTTCATTGCAAAGTGAGTATGCACCAAAACACCAAGGTTCGCTGATATCACCAATGAAAGCAGTATCTAGTTCACTTTTTTCTAGGGTTAAATAAGCCTCAAAGTATTCTTTTGAGTAGTAACCAGTATCTAGTCGTTCATGTGACATTCTATTGCCAGGAACCCAAACGCAGTTATTATTTGGCATTCTATTCCCCCCTCACATAAGCACCAACGATCGCTGCCAAATCATTTGGCACCCCCATACTATAATCCTCAACATTATTCTTCACCACATACCCCAAAGTATCCGCCACCGCCATAAACACCGCCCCCTGGGCTTCATCCCGAAACCGCTCCGAGTCATCTTCCCGCGCCTTCCGCTTCTGTACATACAAAATACTCGTCTTCGCCCCCGTCCCCGACAACTTAAACGTATCCGACGGCAAACTAATCACCGCCTTGACGATCGCCTTACCCCCATGAAACTGCCCCGTCATCTCATCCTTCTTACCCATAATGTACTCCCGTACATATCGATCGCCCGAATTGCACAGCACCCCATCTGGTACCACCATCAACAACCGTCCTCCTGGCTTCAACAACTGCAAACAGCGATCGATAAATAACACCGCCGGATCGATACTCGTCGGCTTTACTGGCTTCCAAATCCCCTTACTATCCGGCTTCGCACCCATCGCCCGCCCCGCCACAGTTGGCTCATAGTCATATATCCCCTTCTTACCCTCCCGCTCGTGTAAATCCGATCGAAAATCAGCTAAAATTTGCTCCTTCGCTTCCTCATAGGATTTTTTGGACTTCGCTTGACTCGTACTAAACTTAGGCGTACCAAACGGCGGATTAGTGCAAATCAGATCGAAAGAACCAGGCTGTAATTGCGGACTCACCAACGAATCATCCGTATAGAAAATCTTCGCCCTCGGCGCACCCAACATCGCCATATTCACCCGCGCCAAAGTAATCATCGTCGGAGCCGCATCTGCCCCCACAAAACTGTGCTCGCACATCTCCTGAAACAGCGGATCGCGGCGCGCATCAGGAGCCGTCTCCTTCCCCAAAATTTCCATTAACGCCCGCTCCAGATGCCCCATCGCCACCACCCCAAAACCGTAACTCCCACAAGCCGGATCGCAGAACCGAAACAGCGGTAGCCCCTGCCCATCCCGCGCCACCAACAGTTCCGGCGTTTCCTTCACCAAATCGTGAAACGCGATCGCCAGCATCGCCTGTTTCACTGGCGCAGGAGTCAGATAAATCCCCAACCCCCCCTTCGACTCAAACTTCCCGCGCAAAAACACATCAAACACCCGCCCCAACACATCCCCAGCAATATCCGCCAGCGTCCCCTGCTCCTTGAGAATCGACCCATTGTTCAGCGTCACCGCGCCTAAATTCTGGATCAGATCTAACAACAGCTCGTAATTTTGCGGACGAGCTAGCAACAAGTGAGTTTGCTCATCAAAGATCGCCTGATCCTTCCCGTTGTCAGTGGTTACTACATAATCTTGATGCGCCTTGAAATGGTCAAAAGCCGCCTGGATTTGGGCGATCGCTTTGTCTCCATGCTCCAGCACGTATTTCACCCGAAACACCTTATCTAATTGCAGCTTCTTTTCTTGATAAGGAAACTCCAAAGCCGACGCAGCGTGATTCAACCGAAACGATTCTAAAAACAGGATCTTCGCTACTTCCAAAATAATGTCGTTCTTACTCGACACCCGATCCTTAACATTTTGGTAAACCTGCTCATGGAAAGCATCAAAGCCCCGCATCAACCGATCGTACATCTTCAGCGACCACTTATAAGTAGGGTCTGCCTTAATCCGCTTATAATCGCTAATTTCCTCGATCGTCGGTAGTCGATCGATCTCATGAGCCGGATAGGAAATATCAAAAACAGCCGTATGCTCACCATCGATCGCCATCCCGAACTGTGGAAACCCAAGGCAATGGCAAGGCGATCTACCCGTTCTATGCCCGATAGACTATTAATCGCGGCTAATCTACCTTTCATCTTTTCTTCGGCGGTCACAATTGAGATCGCCACTGAATCAGCATTTACTTGGCGTAGTCGCTCCTGAATTTTGGAATTTCCTCGCTCTAGTAAGGATAGACTATCTGTATCTAGCACCCACAATGTCATTAAATAGTATCTCCCTCTAGCTCAATGCCTTCGATCGCATTGGCTGCTTGGCGGGCTTCGGCAATAGCTGTTTGGTATTCTTCCCAGTTCGGGTCATCTTGATATTTTCCAGCGATTGCCAACCAGGGATTTTTGGTTGGTGCCAATGGTAAGTCTAAGTAGGCAATTTCGCCATCGGCTAGCTGTGCTTTGACTTGTTGGTCTAGTTTTGACAGAGCATCTTCGCGACTATTACCTTCGACTGAAAAGCCCGCCCAGGTTAATAATTTGGCAATCCAGACTCTATCTGCGCGTTGTGTGACCAAGACGGGTGTGGGTGATGAGGTTGGATCTGTGCCAATGGTGGATGGGGCGACTGTCATGGCAGGTCATCAATGGTTGGATAATTAAGATCCTAGCTTAATAATTACGTGAGATCGGCTTTTTCTGGGATTTTGTACTCAATAGCTCTACCCTACTAGAGCTAGCGTTAGGTGATTCCTGATAAAAAGAGGTTAAACTAAAATAGGTTGCTAAAGTTGTGCAACTTTGTCAACTAAGCCTATCCGAGTAGTCTAACTTATGAGCGTAGAAGCCCTAATCGATTCTGCCAAGACAACCCTATGCGATCGTGTGCAAACCTCCACCCCCAGCGATCAAGTATTGATTGCCAATTTACTGGACACCTCCCCCCAATTCAAAAATGTCTTAGCAACTGCTTTGCAGGAGTCTAAGCATCACAGAAATTTGGCGCAATATTGGCAGTCAATTATGGATGTGGCTCTGGCTGCCAGTCATGCCAGTAATGTTACGACTAAACCCCATGCGAGTAGTCTAGAACAAACGATCGCAGCGTTAACCTCACCCGAACTATTAGCTGAACTCGCACCGATCGATCCGTTAGCATCGGCACGACTCAGAGGGATGAAAGTCAAGCAGGAACTACTATATAGCGACGGTCAACCGTTGCGAAGTGAAGAAGTCGCCCAACTACTGGGCATTTCGCGGCAAGCTGTCGATAAACGGCGAAGCAAGGGCAAAATTTTAGCTGTCTCGTTAGGGAAACGGGGCTACTTTTATCCGCTCTGGCAGTTTCGAGCTGGTGAGGTATTGGCTGGACTCGATCGCGTATTAGCGGCTTTAAGCAAGTTCGATGGTTGGACGCAGTTGATGTTTATGAAAACTGGGGAGTTGCGATTAGACGATCGCACGCCTTTAGAAGTCCTCCTGGCTGGAGATCTTGATGCTGTAGTTAATGCTGCTGCTTGCTATGGTAAACCCAACCCCGCCTGAAGATCCCCTGATTCCACATCCGTCACCGCCGCCGGATTTTAGGACTAGGGAACTGCCGACAATCGGTAGTCAGGGAACTTGGTATCGATTGAACGATATAGAGTTTAGCTCTAGCCTTTATTTCGATCGATCTGGCAAAGGTCGATTCGATAGTCCAGCCCAGGGCTACGGCATTTTGTATGTGGGTGCGGATGTCTATGCCAGTTGGATCGAATGCTATGGGCGGACTCATGGGGCAAAAGGTGTCTCGGAGGTAGTACTGAGGCAACGCAATTTATTTGCGATCGATAGTCAAAGTGAGTTGGTATTTGCCGATGTGACCGGGAATGGTTTGGTGAAAATGGGGGCGGATGCCAGACTTTCATCTGGTTCTTATATTGCGGCTAGGCAATGGGCACAAGCAATTTACGATCATCCCCAAGCGGTAGACGGTATTAGATATCGTTCACGTCACGATGACGATCGATATTGTTACGGGCTTTTCGACCGTTGTGGCGATCGGCTCAAAGAGCAAAATTTGGGCAATTTATTAGCATCCAATCCAAAGTTATTAGCAGAGATTTTAGAGAGATATGATTACGGCTTGTTTTGAATGTAAGGCTTGACCGCTAAAGATGTAATTGTACGTTGGTCTGAAACGGTGTCAAATTCGACGATCAAGGCATATCTATTTGATTTAAGATCTTGCTGGGATTGGGCTAAAGATAAATATCATCTGGAGGGACTTAATCCTTGGCGCGATCGAATCGGTCGAATCAAAGTCCAACCCCGAGAACATGATATCCCCATAAGCATTGCGGAATTTCAGGCAATTATCGCCACGTTTAAATTCCACCGAACCTATACCTTTTACGCCGAATTTGTCATTTTTGTTTCTCACACCGCGTGTCGGTTTGGCGAGGCTGCTGAATTGCGATGGAAGCATTTAGATGCAGGGTTTTCCAAGACCTGGATACAGGCTGCAATTAGCAGCGGTCATGTGAACAAGAAGGGTACCAAGACAGAGAAGTTTCGAGCCGTAGTGTTATCAGATACAGTGAAATCGATGCTATTAGAACGATACGAACGAGTTAAACCACAACCGGATGATCGAGTATTTCCTGCTGTAAAAGGTGGATCTATGAACGATCAATATTTTCGTGCCAGAGTTTGGAAACCAATTTTATCCATTTACAACATAGATTACACGCGACCTTACAATATCCGCCACAGCGCAACATCACATGCACATCAAAAAAAAGGAGCCGATCTCGCAGCCCTCGCTGAACAGACAGGACATAGTAAGCGGGTTTTAATCGATACCTACCTACACGGAACCGATCGAGAGTGTCTATTTGTAGACTTTGGTGAGCCAGAAGAATAGGCGGTACAGTGGTGTTTTTAGTATAGATAACGTAAGGAGTTTGGCACAATCAGATTTCGTCATATTTTAGAGACAGTAGCTTGCGAGTAATCGAAGTCTTGACTCTCCCAAAACTTAAAACTTACTTGCTCAAGATTTTGTATCACAAACAGAATCTTGAGCAATTTTTTTCGCTATATCGATCCACACTTCTATATCTTCACGGCTTCTTCTCCAGATATCATAACTGTCGGGTGGTTTAGCGTGACAGCTCATCTGGAGATTAAGTTTACGTTCAACAAGTAAATGACTTTGCTTCTCAAATATATACTTGAGGAATATACGTTTTAACAAACCGGGAGTCAAGGCTTTTTCAGAAATCCTATAGGCAGGAATGCGCAACAAGTTACTGAACTCTGTTTGATGCAAATATTCTTTCCCATTCTTTTTTGTGAATAGAAAATTGTGCTGTGGATTGAGAACATTTCTTAATCCATCTATTGTTATTGCTCGATCGTGATATTCAACGGAAACATACTCATACACCCATTCATTCAAATATTGATAGAAATTTCTCCCGTCCGAATACTCTATGTTAGGAATTTTAAAGCTAAATTTAATCTGTTTTGCACCCACTTTATATTCTTCAGGAAGCAAGTAAATATACCAATCATTATCCTCTTGGTATAAGCAGCCACTAATTCCTAAAAGTTCATCCTTGTCTTTGACATCTTCATATTTTTTACAGTGTGAATTTTCCAGATGTCTATATATTTGTTGATTCTGTGGAGGCAAGTATGCAAGTAAAGCAGCAAAAATAAAGCGTTGATAACTATTTGCGATAGCAGGCAACGATCTTAAATTCCCAAGGTTAGATCCGGCATTATTTTGGAAAATATCCTGCAAAACTCTTGAATTACATTCCTTCCTTAATTGTTCTACTAGTGCCAAAAATTCAGGCCAATCCAACCATTTTTTCGAGATATCAGAACTAGAAATATTATCACTGCTTTTAACTTTGATTTTAGCAATCGCAGAATTTAGTGATTGCTTTACTATCTCAATATTATTAATATTACTATGGAAATGCCCTTTGTACTGTAGATATTTCGCCACAACTACAAAAATCCTGGCTACAGATATTTTGGTGTGTTTACTTTTAGCACCTCTGCCTTGATTTTCAGATGTATTATTATCCATGTCTGTTTCAAGCCATTGAATATACTCTTTGAACAAATCCACTGTTTGTTCTGCTATATTTCTTAATTGCTCAAGTACAATAACGGGATTTGAGTCCCACTCGGAAGGAATTCTTATAATATCGAAGAGACTTATCTTAGCCAATGGTATACCCTTGAAACGATACAGCCACCCCAAAATCATCCGAATGTTCTTCAACTCCTTTTGATAAGTTGAGTCCCGAACGATATGCTTTGAGCTTGAATTTTTTCCGCCTGTACGGAACTGCTTAAAATCATCGAGTTCTTGTTGCAACTTATCAGGTATAACATCACCCTCAACAAATCCCAGTCCATAATAAAACGATTGAATTTGCTTGCCGTTTCTATCTATATATTTTCTGTCCGTCACTCGAACATCAACGGCTGATCTTTTCTTTTTTCTCGGAGTAGAAAATATTGTAGCAATATTGTGATGGGATTCTAGCCACCACTGCTGTTGTTCGCACCATGCTAGCAATTTTTTTAGGGCAGCACGGTAAGTACGCTGACTATTGCTAGGGACTTGCTGCAAATCAAAAACTTGCTGCTGGATCTGAGCAGCCTGTCCAAATTGTTCCGAACTAATACCTTTCATATAGTTCAGTGCCATCTCGGTTTCCCAATTTGTCAGCTTTCCGCCTTTTGGCAACACAAAACCCCAGCCTGGAAGAGTGTAACGTAGTAGGGCTGTTTTTGTCCGGGATACTGTAGCATGTCCTTGTTCTTGAGTGTGAGTTGCTGAAACCTCATTCTCATAAAGATTCCAAATATCAAACAGCGATAGTAGCTTAGTCACAAAAGGTATTTCGAGCAGTATTTGTAGTTTGAATGCTTCACATTTCCTGAAGCTTACTGACTATCATACTGGAATTATTTATTGCATTTTAGGAATTGGACTTTACATGGGTGTGCAAATGATGTATGATTTCCAAAGTCCTGAAAACAGCCCTAGCAGCCAAAATAAGGAATAAACCACAACAGAAAAAACGATCGCCAGTCGCAAGACAAGCGATCGACATCTATATACACATCCATTATCCGGAAATCTCTGCGCGATCGCATCGGCAATTTTTATAGAGCATAATCATGATTAATTTTTTTGCTACGAGTATCGATGAGCTACATCTCGCAGAATTTAAAGCCAGTGGGATCGCGGATGATATCGCGGCTTTAAACTTCCGTACCTGGAATCCATTCAACGACAACGATTTAGACGACGTATTCACGCTGCTAGTCGAAGAGCCAGCGCATCGGAATAATGGCACCCTTGCGGGTCGCTCTCAAAACGATCTCGCCAATACATTGAGAGCTGAGGGCTGGATCTTCGAGGGATATCTAAGAGTTTCGGTCAAACCAAACTCACCGCGTAAGAATGCCGAAGGCAAGGTCATTAAATATGAGTCGCCCAGGGGGGCAGGGAATCAACAACTATTCGTCCCCCACGTTTCCGTTCGGGTTGCGGCGGAGATCGCTCGGAAACTCGGAATGGTTCGCGATCTCAACCCTGTGCTTGCTTCAGAAGCCGAGGATCGCGAATTTTGGGACTGGTTTCTTTCTACAGGCTTACCGCTAATTATTACTGAGGGTGCCAAGAAAGCCGCCGCGCTAGTGTCTGCTGGCTATCCAGCGATCGCGCTCAATGGTGTCTGGGGTTGGGGGACGAATGAGAAAGATATGTTTGGGGAGATTGAAAGAGGCGATCGCGGTGAAAGTCTCAAGATTTTAAACCCAGACTTAGAGCCATTCTTAGACGACCGTGAAATAGTACTGGCATTCGATCGCGATGATAGTCCGGTAACAATCAGAAAGGTTGAAGCCGCTAAGACCAGATTCCGCGAGGAAATGGAAGGGATAGTGACTGGGGTAACTCAAATCAAGTGGAGTGGGTACAAAGGAATCGATGATTTTATCGTAGCTAAAGGAGCCAAAGCTTTAGACAAAGCCTATGCTAAACGGTTAGAACTGTTACTCCCAGTCAATAAGAACTCTTACTTCACTAGTTCAGTTGAGGATGGATTAGAGAAAGTCACCAATACATCGAGTGAATATATCGGCAATCATTTGGCTGCGATCGCCACAATCAACAATCCCGAACAGGATGGTGGGGCACTGCTGTTAGAGTTCACCACGTTTAAAGGTGAGGTGCGACGGTGGACTATGTTAAGAGCATTTCTCGCAGGTGATGCTAATGCAATTATCGAAGGCTTACTCAGTCGGGATTACAGCTTCAAGCGCGAGTATAAAGGTTTGCTCCTAGATTATCTCTATGGTTTAGGGAAACATATTCCCGAAACCTATACTGTCACGGATTCTAGTGGTTGGGTGGGAAAGTCTTTCGTCCTACCTCATCAAACCTATGGCGATGAAAGCCTCAAGTTCCGCAACGTAGATCCCAGTCCAGACGCAATTACGGAGTTAAAAGGGACTCTTGGGGGGTGGAAAGATACCGTAGCTGCTCGATGTGGTGGTAATTCCCGCCTGATCTTAGGTCTGGGTATTAGTTTCGCTGCTCCATTGTTACCCATCATTAATATCGAGTCAGGTGGTTTTCATTTAGTTGGTGTCACTTCCCAAGGGAAAACGACCATTTTATCTGTTGCGGCTTCGGTAACTGGGATTAAGGATATTCCCCACTGGCGGACAACTACTAATGGTTTAGAGAGTACAGCTACAGCTTTCAATCACCTCTGTCTACCCCTAGATGAAATCGGACAAGCAGACCCCAAAGATGTGGGAAATATCGCTTACATGTTGGCTAATGGACAGGGCAAAGCGCGGATGAAGAAAGACCTCACCAATCGCAAACCGAAGACATGGCAGTTGATGGTTTTATCATCTGGTGAATTTGGAATAGGTAGCTATATGAAGCAAGCCAATATCACCCTCAAAGGTGGTCAGGAGGTACGCTTACCAGATATCCCCGCCGTGCCATCCAGTGCTAAATACGGCTGTTTTGAAACGATTCACGGGGCGGATGATGGGGAGCAATTCGTTACGGGGTTAGAAGCAGCAGTTAAAGCGCATCACGGTACGGCTCTCGCTGCCTTCCTCGCTCGATTAGTAATCGATGCCGCCGACCCCAAGTTTGCGGGTAGTCTCGCGAAACAGGTGCATTTGGTCGCAGCCAAATTAGCCGAAGGGACGATTGATAGTGCGATTGGACGAGTCGCCAAACGGTTCGCATTGGTACAGGTGGTAATGGGTTTAGCTCACAAGTACGATTTACTTCCCTTCCCAGTTGAAGACATCGAGTGGGGGATTTCTACCTGTTTTAAGGCTTGGCTCAAAGGACGGGGTGGGGATGGTTCGATCGAGGTGAAGCAGGCGATCGAACGAATCGAACATCTATTAGTTACCAATGAGTTTAGCGATCGGGTTTATGACCTCCGCGATGGTGATACCAAGACTATCCGTAATTTGCTGGCTTATCGGAAGGTTGGGGTAGAAGGGGATACTGAGGAATTTTGGGTACCGACAACGGTATTCGATAAAGAGTTTGTTGTCGGAGTGAATAAGACGGAGTTGGTGAAAGAATTGCAGCGGCTTTGCTGGTTGTTGCCACCTCGTCCAGATGGCAAATCTGTTCATCAGCGGAAGATTAATAAAAAAGTGAATTATTTCTACATTTTCCCAAAACGTGAAAATGCCAGTGAAGCGGGTGAAGCGCATCCCTCAAAGCCAATCTCTGATGTAACTGTAAAATAAAATTTGCGCTTCACCGATGTTTTTTTTCGTGGTGAAGCGGTGAAGCGCAGTATACATGTTACGATTCACCGCTTCACCGAGATTTTATCCACTAGTGAAGCGAAATATTAGAACAAAACCCTGTGACAGAGGCAGCTTTAGCTAACGCTTCACCCGATTCACCCGCTTCACCCCAAAAATACAGTTTCCGAATTCTGTGTTTGAGATTGACTAAACAAGATTGATTAATTTCTACAGATAGGGTGTAGATCGGATTCAGTCATCACCTCAATTAATTTTTTGTACATCGCGCACTGCTACCGCCTATTTTTCTATATGTCCAACTCCGAACTTGCACTGCTGCGCCAACAAATGGCAATTTTAGAAACTCGCGTCAAGCATTTGGAAAAGCCTCCCAAACAACAATGGGTGACTAGTACTCAGGCAGAGAAAATACTCAATGGAAAAATGAGTTCATTTCAAATCCGCAAGACAATCGACAGGGCTATAGATAGACCTGAAAATTCGACACTAATCGCTGGAACACATTTCTTGGTCATCGCTAATGCAGAGGCAGGGGGCAAGAATGAATATAAAATTAATATCCCAAAGTGGGATGAATGGATGATTTCAACTAGTTTGGCACTAGGCACAAACTAGGCACGAGTTATTGAGTTAAAGTCCAAGGTACAGGAATCGAACCTGTCTAGAGCTTCCGCTCGCGGATTATGAGTCCGCTGCCTAAACCGATCGGCCAACCTTGGAGACATTCGATTATCTTAGCATTGACAATCGACAATTGACTATCCGACATCTTCTAACTACCGATTTAAAGCTGTAGTTAGATAACATCGATCCAGTATTGACTTCTACAAGTTTTCTATGCTAAATTTAGAAACCGCAGGGACGTATAGCTCAGTTGGTTAGAGCGCATCGTTGACATCGATGAGGTCCCCCGTTCGAGTCGGGGTACGTCCATAGGGTTGGAAAGGTAAGCACTGGTAAGGCTTTTAGGAATCAAACACATCCTAACAGCCGACTTCTTTGCGTCTATATACCTAAAAATAGGGTGCTGTTTTGGTGGGTTTGGTGATTCTGTTGCCCCACGTTTCGCCCCACAAATTTATGCACATCGAAGAAAGAGGGAAGTCCCTCATCATCCGCTGGCGTGTTGACAGCAAGAAATACCACAAGACTCTGAAGAACCATAACAATCCTGTTGGGTGGTTGAATGCCAAGTCTTTAATGGCATCGATCGAGAAGGATATTCTATCGGGACACTTTGATCCCACGCCCTACACCGATCGGGGCAAGGTCAAGAAACAGAATATCGATATTACTGCCAGCGAACTATTCGATAAGTATGCCGCTCACCGAATAGAGAATTGGGAATTGTCCCACAGCTCACAGGTGCGATTTAAGGGCATCTCATCCAAACTCAACCAATTTCTAGGGGACAAGCCAGCGTCCAAGGTTACAACCGATATCGCCGCTGATGTCATTGCGGCATGGTCTGAGCAAGCATCAAACCGTACTATCCGAGCGTATCTGTTCGACTTGGCGGCGGCTTGGGATTGGGCACAGAAAGAGGATATTTACGCACTGGGAGCTGTTAACCCTTGGAATAAGTCCCTAGACCGACTGAGGAGGAAGAAGTTACCAGATCCAAAAAAGCCTAAACCCTTCACGATCGCCGAACTCAAAGCGATCGCCCAAGGGTTCCGCAATCATCCCAAACACTCGTACTATACCGACGCGGCGATCTTCATCTCTCAGACTGCTTGTAGGTTTGGAGAGATGGCGGCTTTGCGGTAGGGCAATGTTGGGGAGAGTTTCGACACTGTGATATTCACGGCAAGCGTTAGCCGTGGGCACCATCGCGACACTACTAAAACGGGAGATTCTAGATCTGTCTCGACTACCAAAACAGTGAGAGAGATGTTGCGATCGCGTCACCAGTCAACAAACCCTAGTCCAGACGATCTAGTCTTTCCCGCTCCCAAAGGTGGATACATGAATGACAACAGGTTCAGGGGGAAGATCTGGAAGCCAGTTTTAGAGAGTTGTGGAATCGACTACCAAAAGCCCTACAACCTCCGCCACACGGGAGCATCACACGCTGCGGCTGGCGGTGCGAGTCTGGCAGAAATTAGCGAACAGACGGGGCATAGCAAAAAAGTACTGATGAAGACCTATCTACACGCGATCGATCGAAAGTGTTTGTTTGTCGATTTCTAGCTGGGTATGGAAGATACATTTTACTTGTGACAAGTAAAATGTATCTCTAAATGTTGTTCGCATTTTGCTTTATTTTGCTTCAATATGTACCTATTTGCTTGGTTTTTCTGCGACATTTCATAAGTTTTCTATAAATATTTGACTTGAACTAAAAATAGTTCAAACTCTTGTCTAACAAAGTTTTTAGTATTTATACTCAAGTCGCAAACACAAGGTATGTTTGTTTTTTCTGATTAATTTTGTGGTTTCACAGATTGACAGAAATTAAAATTTAGATATTATTTAGATATGCCTTGCCAGCAGCAAAACCTCTTTTAACCAAACCAAACAAAAACACCCGACACCCCGAAAGGATGTCGAGTGACATCAAAAAACGTACCTCAATTATCTCCTATGTCTAAGAAGCTACAAACTCCCGACAAATTTAAATTTATGACCGAGCGATCGATCAGACAAGAAAAATTTGAGCTGACTCGCTGGCAGTCTGCCCAACTCCGAACCAAACTCTCGAAGGGTATTTTCTGGATTCAGCTTGAAAAGGGCGGTTTAATCCATTGGAATGTGACTTTACTACAGAGCTACCTGCTCAATGGGCTAGAATCCCCTATTACTCAGGCTTTGGTAGAAGAGTATGTGTCTACACTCCCCCAAGTGGCATAAAACAAAGCCACCCACAGAGGCGCGAATCTCTACGGGTGGTTTCCAGCATCAAGGGGGACTTGGGCTAGATCGAATCTTAAATTTTGTGACTCGATCTTAACATATTCCCCTTGATGCTCTGTAAATCCTACAAAACAGCAGCATCATTATGTACAACATTCGAGAGCATCTATCGGCATTAACCCCGTCTAAGGGATCGACAAGCAAATATCATTGCCCTGTATGCAACGGTGACGATCTAGATATCAACAAAGAAGGGGCTTACAACTGTTTTAGCGGCAACTGTGAAAAGAAAGACATCCGCAGCGCGATCGATAAGCTAGAGGGTAAGCCAGAATGGAAGCCAGAGAAATTCGTTAAGACTATCCGCCCCAAATCTCAGAAGGAGTATTTCTATCCCGATCGCGATGGTAACTCATTAGTAAAAGTGGCGCGAGTCGATGATGGGAAAGGGAAAAAGAACTTTTACCAAAGTCATTGGGACGGGGGTAAGTGGGTAAAGGGTAATCCCGATGAGGTCAAGAAATTAATCCCAATTTACCGATGTGCAGAAGTCCAACAGGCGATCGAGCGCAATGAATTAATCTTTTGGGTCGAGGGAGAATCTACAGCCGATCTACTCTGGGAATTAGGCATCGCAGCTACTACCACTATTGGCGGTTCGGGCGGCTATAGCATCTATGGAGATTATCTAGAGGACTTGAAGGAGGCGCGGCTAGTCTTAGCACCAGACAGGGACAAGAATGGAATTAAATATATTGCCAACATCGAACGAGACTTCCCAAGTCAGATCGAGGGTTATTACTTGGCGGGCACTGTTGGGCTATGGAAAAAGCCAGAAGGGGGGATGGATATCGGCGATGACGTTCGCGATCGTCAGCTAAATAAGGAGCAGATTTTAGAGAAAGTGATTCGCCCTGATGAGTATCGGGAAGCGATTGCCCCCAAACCCAAGGTAGACAAACAGAAAGCAGAACAACCCGAAAAAGAAGATCGAAAGACAGGCGGCGATCGGCTGTTGGAAATTGCTAAGACAGCGACTTATTTCCATACCTCAGATAAAGTTGCCTATGCTGACGTGACGATCGAGGGTAATCGCCATACCTACGCCGTTCGCTCCAAAGCTTTTAGACTATGGCTGTCGGGTGAATATTTGGACAGCACCGAGAAAGGAATCGGCTCTCAGACGCTTCAAGATACGCTCTCGACATTGGAAGCGATCGCCATATTCCGAGGTGAAACTCGCGAGGTTTATTTAAGAACAGCAGAGCATCAGGGGAACATATATCTCGATTTGGGCACACCAGATTGGAAGGCGATCGAGGTTGATGCAGTCGGTTGGCAGTTGGTGTCAGATTATCCGGTCAGGTTTTGGCGACCAGATTCGCTGCTAGCCTTACCCTACCCAGTAGAGGGGGGAAGCCTGGACGATTTGAAGGAACTGCTGAATGTGGATGGGTCAGCATGGATTTTAATCATCACATTCTTATTATTTTGTTTCTGCCCTGGTAAAACATATCCGGTACTAGTAATTTCAGCTCACAGAGGCAGCGGAAAGACAGCAGCAGCAGAAATCATCAAAGGGTTAATCGATCCTGGTAAGGCGGCTCTAATCAAGCTTCAAAGCGACACCCATAAATTAGCTGTATCAGCTACCCGCCGTCATCTGATGGTCTATGACAACGTGGGTCATATTAGCCCAGATCAGTCCGATGACCTATGCCGAATTGCGACGGGGTTCGGTTTCAGCACCCGCACTCTACATACCACAGATGAAGAAACCACCTTCGAGTTAACCCGCCCCCAAATCATCACAGCGATCGATGCCCTGGTAACTCGTGATGATTTAGCCGATCGGGTGCTGATGGCTCAACTACCAGAAATCCCAGCCCAGAAGCGACTACCGCAAGCCGAATTAAATGCCACGGTGGAAGCAGCCAGACCACAAATTCTAGGGGCATTGTTGACGGCTCTGAGCCAAACACTGGCACAGCTACCCCACACTAAACCAGAGAGTTTACCTCGGATGGCTGACTATGCTCTGTTTGCGATCGCCAGTGAAAAAGCATTGGGACTGGAAAAGGGCGATTTTATAAAAACCTTCGATGAAAGTCGTGAGCAATCCAGACAGGTAGTAATTGAGTCATCGCCAGTTGGTGAAGCGATTGTGCGGTTGATGGAGAAAACCGACTTAGTGTGGAAAGGTACCGCATCACAGCTACTCAATGAGTTAGAAAAGCACACCGACGAAGCTACTTATCGATCGCGCTACTTCCCCAAAGCGTCTAATAGTCTTAGTCGCCAACTAACTCGATTAGCTCCCGATCTTAAAGCGTTGGGTATAGAAGTCGGGTATTTCCGAGAAGGGCAAGATCGAAACAGACTTATCTGCTTAGAGAAGGTCGTAAAAATATCGTCCATACCGTCCATACCGTCCATAGATGATGCTAAAGCCAGTCAGGACAATGATTTGAAGGAGGACGATATAGCGGACGATACACGGACGATATCTGATGTTACGGACGATATAGCGGACGGTATTACAAATACGGACGATACACGGACGATACCACCTTCATATATCGTCCACCCCGAAAGTTCACCAGGGCAAAGGGTTCAGCCTATGGCGGACGGTATGGACGATATGGACGATAAAAAATCACTATCCTCTAGCCAAGTAGACAAAACTAGTAATTTAATCGAGATACCAGAGGCAACCGACGATGAATTCTAAATTGCTAATCGGATCTATTGTTTATGGGGCGGCTGGAATCGGCTGCAAAGTGCTGGCAATTGAAGGCGATACTCTAACGGTTGAAACTCCCAAGGGGACGCGTAAAATCCCATCATCCAAGGTAGTGAAGGTAGAAACACCCCGCTCTATTTTCAACTTCAAGCTAGGCGATCGAGTGGAATATATCGGCACAGACTTCAACCTAAAGCGGCAATACGCGGGGGCACTGGAAGTTTGGGAAATATCCAATAAAGATATCAACTCTTACGCCTGTCTCAAGCCCGACGGACGGGCAACGAGTTGGATCGAGTTTGCAGATCTTCAACTGTTGGAGGCTACCTAGATGACAACTTGCTACCAAGTTTTAGAGCTAATACCGCCCGTGTCAATGGCTGAATTGAAAGTTGCATACCGAAAGGCGGCGGCTCTCCATCACCCCGATCGCGGCGGGAGTCACAAAATGATGGTGGTGGTAAACGATGCTTACGAACAAGCCAAATGGGAGGTGCTACGGGCAACTGATAAACCCAACAGGCACCAGCGAACATCGCCCAAGCCCAAGCCGAACGATCCGCTTGCAACTTGGACTGAGGTAATCGACGAACTAATTCGACGACAAAAGCAGAGAGGTTACAAAAAAGCGTGGGTAACATTTAAGCTGCTGAGTAGTCGAACCCAGATTCCGCTTGATGCGTGGATTTACCTAGCCGATAAATTCAACTACATGGAAAAATGGGCTGGGTACAAATTTGCTGAGTGGAAACCACCATCGGAACGGGAGGATCTAAATTGAATTACCAATTAACTGGAAAAATCACCCCAAAGGCTAGACCCAGATTAGGGCGCGGTGGTGCCTATCTCCCATCAAATTATCGGGATTGGAAAGATGACGCGATTGCCCAACTTCTCGCCCAATCCCGTCCCCCCGAACCAATAGCTAGGGCTAAGGTATCGATCGCCATTGGTGGCAAACAGCGAGGGGATTTGGACAACATCGCAGGTGCAATTTTAGACGCTCTGGTTCAGTCTGGGATACTGCTAGACGACAGATTATCTGTGGTATCTAAGCTATCGATCGAACACTTTCCCAAGTTGGCACTAGGGGCAAATATAGAATCAAATTAACGGTAAACACGTAGGAAATATAGTTTGTGAATGAGTTACTAATTGACGACAAAAGTAAGCATAAGCCTAAGCGAAATGCCTTCCAGACAGCTAACGATCGAAAGTTGGCGATCGAACTATTGAGCGCGGGAAAACCATACTCTCAGATTGCGAAACACATCAGTTCAATCAGGGAGTACAGCCTGTCTGCTGAACAAATTCGATACGATGTCGGAGCTATTCAAGAGGAACTAATCGCTTCAGCAATGGCTCACGGCTTGGAAGCGATTGCTGAAGAGTTGGATAAAATCGAGAACCTATCGATCGACATCTCGCGTCGAATCGCTACATTCAGGGATGACGATCCAAAAGTTGCACCATTTCTCAAGCAGATGGAATCGTTGGCAGCACGGAAAACTTACCTGACAGGGGGTGATAACTACATCAAGGCTCAAGACTTAAATCAGGCGATCGAGAGAGTAACCCGCGCTGGATTCAAGATAGTCGATCCCATCGATGCTCTCACCAGAGATGAACCGCTAGACATTCAAGCTGAGGTAGTAAATGCTGACTAGTGGATTAGATTGGATGCAGCCTAGCACACGCGCCAAGATAGTAGGCAAGGGCAATTCTAGACATAAGCCTCTACCTACTAGTTGGGCTGACTTTGCCAGACTGACAGAGATTAGATCGGGTGAGGGGATTATTAGATTCAACCCCTACAATTATCAAATTTCCCTGATTGAGTCGATCGAGTCCCACAAGCTCACTGTAGTGGGCAAGTCGAGACAATTAGGGATTAGTGAAACAGTCTGTAATTACTTCCTGTATAGGGCTTGTGTCGATCGTTCTGTGTTGGCAGTAGTTCTAAGTTTGGGACAGCGAGAAACTATCGACTTGGCGCGGCGGGTGCGGTTCGCGATTGAGAGTTTGGCACCAATGGGCATCACCACAAGTACTGACACTCTGACTGATATTCAGATTAATGGCGGGGGGCGGCTGCTGTTTCGTCCCAGCAACGAGAACAGCACTAGGGGCTTGCCAGCGGTCACTCATGCCCTGCTAGACGAAGCTGGGTTTGTGGAGAATGTCGATCGTATTTACCAAGCCATAATCCCAGCTACATCTACAGTCGCTAATCCCAAGATAGTAGTCGTATCGACTCCAAATGGTTCGCAAGGTTTCTACCATAATCTTTTATCTAATGGCGATACCGATTTGGTTGGGATATGCGATCGCATCCGAGACGGCAGCATCAACCCTTACCAACAATGGAGTGTAGCCAATACAGGTAAAGTTCTAATCCACTGGAAATGTCATCCCAAGTTCAGCCAGCAGGAAGACTATCTCGATCGGATTGCTCAAGAAACAGGACTGAGCGAAACAGTTATCGCTCAAGAGTACGATCTGTCATTCTCCGACCAAGACGAAGCGGTATTCTCAGCCGCAATTGTCAGAGCGGCGGCGACACTCGAAAATATGAGTAAATCATTTGACAACGATCTGGACTATTACATCGGGGTTGATGGTGCTACGGTGGGGAATGATTATACCGTCGCGATCGTTCTCGAACACAACCCAGCTACATCTGTATATTCAGTCTGCGATTTGTACCGGAAGCGGAAGGCATCGATCGAATCGGATATCTACCAAATTGGGGTACTACTAGACAAGTACAAACCAAGAAGGTTGACGATCGAGTCTAATGGTGTCGGTCAAATCTTTGTAGAGCAATTAACTAAGAACCATCCAGACATTAGAGTCAAGGCTTTTCATACTTCTCAAGAGTCCAAGCTTGGAGCGATCGAGCGTTTGGTTTTGGCACTAGAGAAACAGGTTTTATTCATGCCAAGGGTTTCGCCGATCGTCTGTGAAATGCTAGGATTTAGAAGAGTGGGTAAGAAACTACAAGCCTGTTCGGGACAGCATGACGATACTGTAATGGCGTTAGCAATTTGCCTGAGCCAGACACCATTCACGCCTAGAGAAAACACCCTAAATTTAACATCATCGTATTCATGAATAAGTACCTAATCGCTAATTTTAATGACTATCTAGGCTCGACTTTCTGTATCTTTCACTCCGAAGTAGAGAACCAGTGGAACTTAACCGATTGTGTTAGTTCAAACACGATCGACCCGATCGACGGAATCGAAAAGATCGCGGTTAAAATAGAGAATTTATCAAGCTACGATCTGGTAACAGGAGGTAGCAATACAGTACGCGATCTACTCAAAGAGCGATTTGGGAACGATATCAGAATGGGCGAACCAGAGGGGGCGAACCAGATTGTAGAGATGCTACGGAGTAAAAAATTAACAATTGAGAGACGAATTTCTCAAGATGTCTCCGACGACTTGAACGACCCCCAGAGGTTAGAAAATTCTCGACTATTAAAGACAATCGGGCTGGCTTGCCGCTCAATCTTAAACCCAATTTATCCGTCTAGCTTCGGTGGAGATCCAATCGATGAAGACCCTTACAAGCGTTTTAGCCGCTGGTAAAAATTCAACTAGTAAATCTACAAGAAAACCCCTCGATCTTATGGTCGCGACCGAGGGGTTTTCTTGTGGACTATAGCTAACTACTATAAGGACTCAAATCGATCGTAACAACTAATTCAACAAACCTAATATAATAGTAACTATGAGAAAGAAGATTCACAAGAAATCGAAAGTTATGCAAGCAGAACCAACCGAACAAATCGCGATCGACTTCCCCAAATACATCACCCCAAAAGACATAACGATCGTGTGGGTGCTGTCGGAACCAAACCCACACGATAGAACCGCCAAGCAATTAATCGCAAATCGAATCGAGAAGGATTCATACTTGCAATCTCATGTGTACCAAGCAGATTATGTCAAGGCGATCGACTCGGTTCTATTCCATAAACATTGTAGAGTCTACAAGGTGATTCCACCATTCAAAAATGGTGAGTATTACTACCCCGATCGAGATTATCCCATCCGAGATATGCTACTGGATTCGATCGAGAAGAGCGAACAACAAGAAGCGATCGAACAACCAGCACTAGATGCGGTCAAATCAAAAATCGATACCCAATTAGAACAATTACCGCTGTTGGCAGAAACCGAGTCTATAGAAAATATAGAGGAAAATATAGAGCCTATAGAGTTGCCTCTCGATCGATATAAACTACCTTTTAATACCCACGTCGCCGTTAATTTTAAGATTCCCTCCCATTGGAGAATCAAAATCGATCCGGTGGGTTCAATTGGCAGTAAAACATCAACCGAGCTGATCGAAATTGTGTGCGAAAACGATCGAGAAACCATTGACAAGTTAATGGCAGACCCGACAAATATTCCCCTGGTACTAGATTCGATATTATTTAAACGATACCTGAACAATTTTCGAGCTAAACCGAGAAAGAATGATGAAGGGTATCATTTGTACCCCGATGGTTTCAACGACACAGTTCTAGAGATGTTGCAGTTGTTTGAAGACTTTCTACCCCTCGATCGAGCGATAAAAGATCGCAAGTACAAACGCCAGCAAGAGCGAGAAGATTACGGTCAGAGACTCAAGCAGTTTTATCTCGATCGCCGAGCGGGAATAATCTACCCAATCCCGATCGATCCAGATCTCATTCATGCTGATGCTGATGCTGTTGCATAGAAGAGTACATTGACACTCCCCGCATGTTTAGCGGGGGGTGTCAATGTACTCTTTAACGATTAATCGTTAGTATGGAATCGCTCAAGTCGATCGCCAAAATCAGTCAATTTCTCTTCAAGTATATCTACTGAATCGAGATCGATATCGATGTTTTCTTCCTGCGATAACCAGAACAAAGATCGCTGATGTGTCTTGAATAGCCCGATTATTGTGGACATGTCGCGACTAAGAGTTACTATTTGTGGTTCGCTTGTCAATGCAGTAGCCGTGTCAGTTTCAGTATTCATGGGTTATCGATCGGGGTGAGTTGATTATTGAACTAGAAACAGGTGAGGAATATCTTTTCAATTGGTTGACAGCATCAGCGAGAATTCCTGTGAAGTAAGTCTCTCAATGTCTCAATTAAGGCATAGCTTATCATATCTTGCGACTAAATTAAATAGCTATTTGTAAATTGGGAAAGGGTTGGCAATCGAGCATAAAATTAACAATTTGTGAATTCACAAAAATGTTAATGTTTAAGTAAAGAAGTAATGTTGAAAAGTGCCTATTTCTGCATAGCAAATAGGGTGGGGTGTGGGGAAGTAGTCGTCAATTCGGGGACTAGATATCGCCATATCCCCGCTAATATTGGAGCTAGGGAAGCGATAACCCACACCAACGATGTGAAACCGATCTTGACGACTAAGAATGCAGTACCAAAGAACAGAATGGCAACCAGCGCAACGATCGAGGCTTGCCGATGCTGGGTTATGGGTATTGGCTGTGGTGCTGGAGTCTCATTGTTGAGCTTTTGTAATGTAGCGTTCATGTCGGTTAAGGTTTGGTTAAGGAGTAAGGGTGTCCCAGCCCCGTGTAGAGGCTGGCTGAGTGGTGGTTAGAGGTCGAAATGGCGAACAGTCTGGATAAACATCGTGGTATACTAAACACGGATGAGAGCTAGACTTTTACTCTAACGGTTGAAACCCTTGTGGAGCAAAGCTTAGGCTATTGAATAAAAAGTCCATCCTGTAGCCGTTTTGAGTATAGCTACATCTTTAATCGCTGTTGCTGGAAGCTCGATCGATGTGGGTATACTGGCTGCGGTTGTGAGGCAGTGAGTGTAAAGCTTGCCCAATCGCTCGATGTAGTCAGCTATCTCCACAGAGCGGGAAGGCTGTGGTTCAGTCTGAAAACCCATTTGCTGCTTTAGCGTGATAGATTCAGTAGGGGCTACAGGGGCTAAATTAGCGGGTTCATCCACCAGAGATACTTTCCCTTTGCTATCGATCGCCAACTTCACTAGGGAGCCATTGGTGAGGTGCTTCATCTCTCCGACGTTGCGCCAAATGGTATGTTTATTGCCTTGTCCGTCGAAAGCGTCTGCTACAGTGCGTTCGCCGTGTTTGGTGTTGACTGTTCGAGGGGAACCGTGCAACCGAGCTTGAATTAACTGCATAATGGTGTTGAACCTTTTCTAATTTGTGGTTTTGGTTTGACAAAACGATCGCTTACTTTTTGCGGAGAGGCGATCGTTTTGTCTTGGGATGCGATTTGGTTTACTTGGGTCAGGCTTGCGAATCGCGTTCGTTTCCATATATATATTATGTCATGATGCTAGTATGTTGTCAATATGTTTATACATACAATATGCTTATGTTAGTAAAGCTTACATACACTTATGCTTATGTCATGACTAAAGCACTTATGTAGTGATATAATGATAGATGTAAATACAAAATACTAACGTATGACTGACTCTAATCTAAGTATCATGACAACTGACAGCGATATGGATACAAGTACTAATGTCATGACAGATGATAGTATGGATGTCAACACAGGTAATAGCCAACCGCTTACCCGTACCATCGGTAAGCCCAAACAGGACAAAGATCCCAACGCGCTGAAGATTGCCAGTTTCAGGACTAAAGAGGGTGTATGGGCTGAATTCTCAGCTAAGGCAGAATCGGACGGACTCACCGCGACTGATGTGCTTAAAGCAGCTATGGATCAATACCTAAGTGGTGAATACGATCCTCGTGTAATTGGCATTAGTACAACCGCTAGACATACTAACAATGGTCTAACACGTAATGATGTTTTAGAGATTGTAAGTACAGCCATCAGTACAGAACGAATTAACTCTTATATCATGACAGTTGTTGGTACACTGTCAATATATACAGCTAGTGACGTAAGTACAGCCATACATACGGCTATCGATCTACTGAGAGCGGAAATGAACGGTTCTTTGTTAGAACTTGAGACTTTCACTCGATCGCAGTTGGCAGCGATGAGGGATGAGTTGAGAGCCATTGCCGATCGTGCAACTACCGAGCCGATCGCCAACCCAGCCCAAAACCTGACGAAACCTGATATCGACGATGTGCGTGAAACTGAGTCGATCGCTAGTCCTCACAACACTGACAGCAACACACCTAGCGATCGGGTAACTGACGATCCGATCGCTAATCCCACAAACACCAAACCAGACAGAGACACAGATAAAAATCCCACCAAAAAAACTTGGGGTGAGTTCTTTAAAATGGTTGGAATTGAAGCTATGCCAGCTTTAGATGCTCAGAAAAAACAAGATACTGATACTCGCACCCAACAGATAGAGCGGGGGCTTCAAGCGGCTAGAGACTTGGGCTTGGGTGAATGGACTGCCAAATCAGTGGGTCGATCGTTCGTGCGAGTTGATGCAACTCCAGAATCCCCACTACCTCTATTCCCAAACTAATCAACTAGTTTTTACGCTCTGCCGTATAATCGAAATAACCCCCAACCACAGAAGGAAGGGGGTTAGATCGATCGAAAGACTGTTATCACCAGCGCGATCGAAGCAAACAAGTTACTTACTGAATATTATGACATCAGCAACCGATACAGACATTAGAGAAATTAAGGATTTAATCGCGGCGGGGAATGCTACGACTCAGAAGCAGATCGATCGACTATTTGCGGCAACAGAAGCCAACACTAAAGCGATCGAAATAGTCACTAAGGCAACTGAAGCTAACACCAAGGCGGCCGCCGATCTAACAGCATCATTCACCGGACTCCGTGAAGAGGTGCGGGTAGGCTTTGCCAAGGTCGAAGGGGAGTTTAAAGCCTTCGATGAGAAAATGAAAGGTTTCGACCAGCGGATCTCAACTGGTGAGTTTGCCAAGCGCGGTATCACGATCGGAGTTACTGTAACAGTCGTCGGCGGGGTGTTGCTAGCCTTCGGTAAAATCTTGTTCTTTGGCAAGTTAATTTAACACTACTATTGGTAATTACCCATACTCTAGAACGGCTGAAATGAAGGATTTGCCCCACATTTCGCCCCACGTTCGTTTCCGGTAGAGCTAGAAGCTTTACCATGCTTACCTTTTAATAAACGAGCTGCATCGTTGACATCGATGAGGTCCCCCGTTCGAGTCGGGGTACGTCCATAGGGTTGGAAAGGTTGATAAATAAGGGTTTCTGGGAAGTAATATAACTTTTCAGGAACTTTTGTATTGTCAATAAGCTTTTTGCTAAGTGGGTTAAGGGGTGTTAATGGGGGTCAATTTTACCCCGCTCATTACCCCGCTTAATTTAATGAAGATTCAAATCGAAAACCATGAAGGTCGGCTGAGATTGCGCTGGCACGATGGAGATAAGAGACATACTCTCGCTCTTGGTGTTAAAGATACACCTGTCGGTCGATCGCTGGCACAGATTAAGAAAGCTGAGATCGAACTAGATTGGCAGACAGGACACTACGATCGAACTCTACTCAAATATCGTCCGAGGACGATTGGGAAGACTGCGACCGAGATATTAGCACCCGAACTCTTTCGGCTGTTTAGCGAACACCAAGCCAAGTATAAAGGCGTTTCTAGATCGTCGATCGAGTCTCGCTATAAACCGATCGTCAGAATGCTCGAAAAGTACCTGAATAAACCCGCTCACACAATCGGGAAGCGTCAGGTTGATAACTTTGTGGCGATCTGTCAGGAAACTATCTCTGGTCGCACGGCGAAGGAACGATGCTGGTTGATTCAATCGTGCTGGAACTGGGCTAAAGATAAGTACCATCTGACAAATGAAAACCCTTGGGTGGATGTTGCGGTGAGGTTCCAGATTTTACCCAGACAGCAGGTTAAGCCGTTTACGATCGCAGAATTACAGGCGATTCGATCGACGATCGCCAGTCATCCTCAATATCGCTATTACTCTGACTTTATTTCATTCCTGACTAATACAGGTGTTCGATTTGGTGAAGCTGCGGGGCTACGTTGGAAGCATTTAGGGGCGAACTACACCACAGCTTGGATTGGTGAGAGTATCAGTCGCGGACACCATAATCTGAAAACTAAGACAGGCAAGGCAAGAACGATTCAGCTCCCACCAACATTACAAGCGGCTCTATTGCTGCGATATCAGAAATTACAGCCCAAACCTGACGATTTGGTGTTTCCGGCTGTCAAGGGTGGTGCGATCGACGATAACCGCTTTCGATCGAGGTGCTGGAAAACAATATTAGAAATCTGTAACCCACATTCCGCACTTCAATTTTCACGACAAATACTTAGTCTTATTTGTTACTCATTTAAAAATGAATACGCAAGCAAAAAGACTAAAACAAGTCCAAGCTAATACTACATTTGAATTATCGAGCCAGTGATAAGATCGTGGATAAAACTCCCACTAACTTTATAGAGAAATGAATTTTAAACTAGAAGAAATTGAAATTAAAAATCTAGATCACTTAGGAATAGTTGCGGGAATTATAGATGAAATAGGGATCGTAGAGAAAGTC
>NZ_JBGSQZ010000219.1:0-4294 GCF_041737865.1 Chamaesiphon sp. | reverse complement strand
TTTTTTCCCACGTTCAATTCTAATGTCTTCTATGTCGTTAAAATGTTCTGCTATACTCTGCTTGGGCTTCAGCTTCATTTGAAATGATATTAGTTGCAAATCAATCTAACATAATTAATTAGCTAAAGCTACCTGTAGACAAAGACTTCACGTCTTTGATAAATTAAATCTGTATCTAATTTTCACGTATTTTTAATAATAGAAAATTTAAGTGCGTTCACCCTGGGTCTACAGGTAAACATCGATTGTTTTACGATCGACTGAAATCAAGGTTGGAGCAAAATGGGTATTTAATTACAGATAGTTTAATTAATGCTTTGGAATATGGCGTTCCCCAAAGTAGGGAAAGAGCTATAGCTATTGGATTTAGATCGGATTTAGTACCAGCGAAATCAAGCCATGAATTAAACTCTCAATTTTCATGGGATAGAAATAAACTCTTTTTGATCGATAAAATCATGTCTTATCCTTGGTCTAGAACAGATCCATTTGGAGAAAATTTATCTTTAGATTGCCCTGTGGGAATACCTGTCAATTTAACAGTAGAGCATTGGTTTAAAAAAACAATGTAAATTATCATCCTAATAGCCATCACTGTTTTACTCCTCGTGCCGGACTTAGCAGATTTCTATCTGTGCTTGAAGGCGATGATTCTAAAAAATCTTATAAGCGTCTACACAGATGGAGATATTCGACTACAGCTTGTTACGGAAATAATGAAGTTCACTTACATCCTTATCAAGCGAGAAGAATATCGGTAGCGGAATCTCTAGCAATTCAATCACTTCCCCCTGAATTTGAGTTACCATCAAAGATGTCTCTTACTGACATGTTCAAAAGTACTGGGAATGGGGTACCATTTTTGGCAGCAAAAGGATTAGCAACAACAATAAATGAGTTCTTATCTAGTCATTGTAGCTCGAACAGATCCGCAGCTAGATCTCTAAATTATCATTTGCAAACTCCGCATCTGGAGAAACAGCTCTCCCTTCTCGATCTAACTCGATAATGTCCTCGTATCTTTTCCAGTACTCATCTAACTCTTGACCAGATTTTATATTTACTTCTGAATCGATCGCTCTTTCAACACTAGTAATGGTATTTCCAGATTTTGGGAGCGTAAACATCAAAGGAGCAGAAAATACTTCTCGATCGGATGGATTACTTTCCCCAATAACATCATATCTCAATTTATGATCCGACTCATGAATATATCTGCTGGCAAATTTAGTAACGTTTGCTTCTGATAAAATCTGATACCTTCGATCTGGTCTGTTGCTAGTTTTTAGACTAATAAATCCTTTGACTTGATGTGGAAAACACTTATTTTTAATAACTTTATATAATTCGTTAATTTCCTTGAGTGGTGGTGATGGATTTTGCAAAATATTTGAGATGGGTGAATCTTGAATAACATCTCTTCTAATTACGACGAAATCAGGAGTCGAGCAACGGATAAAAATTGGCTCTTCTCTTTTCTTAAATATGTCTATGAGTAAATCTTACTTACGTCTCGATTCTTTTTGATAGATTTCCCAGAACCTTATACTAGTCTCACTACCCATCTTGACTAAATATAAATTTTCGGTCGATTGTAATACCGATCTATGTGCTTCCATCAGGAAAGCTAGCTCATTCCACGTCCCACGGCAGTTATTCAGCGATCCTTGACTTATTGGGGTCGAGCCGAAATACGTGTAAAATAGTGCCACTTCGCCTGAAAGCGTTGCTCTATCTATCTTTTAAAATCACTCCCAAGCAATTTTCTCCACTTCTCGCTGAAGATCGCCCTGAGTCCCACGAATATAAATCATCGTCGTGTCCAGCGAATCATGCCCCATGATCTGAGCGAGTCGGTGGATTGGCACAACTTGCGCCATCCGATATCCAAACCGATGGCGCAAATCATGTGGGCTGACATCAGAGATCGAAGCTAGATGAGCATATTTTTTGACCAAATATCCTAATCCTCTCTCAGTTAGAGCCTCACCCGTTTTTTCCGAGCTAAACAGATAATTGGCGTGGACTGTCTGAGTCTTGTTGTACTCAATCAACACAGCTCTAGCTGTCGCATTCAACGGGACTTCTCGATATTTGTTACGTTTGCCAAACACCGTTAAGATGCCACTACGTTTTCCCAAATGAACCTGTTCTGGACGCAGCGTACATATTTCAGCCGCGCGTAATCCAGTATGAAGCATCAGCACAATTATCGTTCGGTCTCTGATGTGACCAGAATTCGTAACCGCTGCAACCAAGCCAGACTCTTCAATATTACTCAGATGACGTGGTGGCGAATCAACTCTGGGGATTAACTTCACCGCAGCAGCAGGGTTATTGCCAATTAAGCCGATTTTGACTACCCAAGTGAAATAGCACTTCAATGTGATTAAGTACCGATTTACTGACGCTGGCTTGAGTTTGAGTGAATTCTGTAAGTAGGCACGATAGCCAGTAATCGTCGGGGTAGCAATGGTATTGGGCACAAACGACCGTGGAGTCTCTTGTCCGGCTGAAGATGTTTGCTCATCCCAAGCTATAAACTGGCGTAGATCTGAAAGGTAATTACGGATCGTACTCGGACTGACATCAATTAAGTCACACAAATACAATTCATATTGCGACAGATTTACCTGACCAATTTTAGAGAGTGATGGGATGCTATCTCGTTTCATGGCATGTCACTAACCTCTAACTTTTAGTTGTGATGCCCAGATCTTCAGTGTAAAGACATTAGCAGACATCAGTTAGAGGGGATATCAACAGCATTAGCAGACATCTAGACCCCATTTCGAGGATAACAATATCTGCTAATATCACTCAGCAGACTTGTTGAAACCCCTCACAAGCATCTGTTTGGAGGACACCAAATTACTGCAATCGAACGTACCGCTTACCCTCAATTCAAACAATCCCCGACTGTCAAAGAATTAGCAGAACTTTACACTCCGACACCAGCGGAAATTCAGTTTATCAATGCAAAGGCGCATGGAAATAGCTCCAGGCTGAGTTTATTGGTGATGCTCAAAGCCTTCCAACGACTCGGCTACTTTCTTCATCCCGATTTTGTACCGCAGCCAATTATTGACCACCTCCGCTCCGTCCTGAAACTGAGTGCGAAGGTATCAGCGATTCCCTCTCTCCGTTCCCGTCGTCGTTATACTGAAGCGATTCGGGTCTACTTAGACGTTAAACCCTATGACAATATCGCTCAACAATTAGTAGCACAGGTGATGACGGTGGCTGCGTCCGTGAAGGATCATCCTGCGGATTTGATTAATGTGGCAATTGAAGAGTTGGTGAAGGAGCGGTATGAGTTGCCAGCCTTTAGCACTATTGACCGACTGGCTAAGAATATTCGCTCCATTACTAATACTCGCTTGTTTCAGCGAGTGTGTGCTGGATTATCCCAAATCGAGCAAGCTTATTTAGATAGACTGATCTTGTCAGAATCACAAGAGTCAGTTGCCACGCTGAATCTGCTGAAATCTCCGCCCAAAAGCGCGACCCTTTCACACATGCAGGAACTCCAGGCTAAATTTAACCAGTTGATGTCTTTTGGCGATGCACAGCGGTTGTTATCCTGTATTTCAATCGGTAAGGTGAAATCCTTTGCAGCACAGGCAAAGGCATTGGATATTTCCGAGTTTCAAGATATCAAGCTCCCCAAACGGCGCACATTGCTACTGTGCTTACTGTACCAGGCTCAGGTTAAAACACGAGATCATCTAGTGGAGATGTTTCTCAAACGGATGCAAACGATCCATAATAAAGCCAAAATCAAACTGGTAGAATTGCGGGAGCTGCATCTGACTCAAACTAGAGATTTGCTGGGGGTGCTGGCTGAAATATTATCCGTTTCCAGTGCTAGCAGTGACAACGCAGTTTTAGGCGAACAAGTCCAGTCTGTTCTCACTGGTCATTGCGGTTCGCAACTATTGTTAGAACAGTGTGAGGAAATTACAGCTTACAACAGCGATAACCACTTGCCCCTGTTATGGAAGTTTTATGCTCACTATCGGAAGCTCTTATTTGGATTGGTACGGTCGCTGGAGATCCGTTCGACAACTCAAGACCAATCCTTGATGTCCGCTCTAACTTTTATGCTAGAACAGGAACACCGACGCGGTAAGTATTTACCCGTGGGTATCGATTACCCCTGTTAAGGTGACAAAAGCATGACTAAGTAGGGCTTGCTGAATAAGTCTAGCGATCGAATCTAGCCGCCACACAACTTGCAAATCTTGAGGTTCTCGATCGATTTCTAAAATTATCCGCCGAGAACCCTTGCAGT
>NZ_JBGSQZ010000193.1:0-6258 GCF_041737865.1 Chamaesiphon sp. | reverse complement strand
ATACTCAATACCTATAATTTCCTTGGCTCGATCTGGATGCTTTTCAATATATTGCAGTGGGTTTGGCATATTAGATAAAATACTATTTTACAGTTTTGCTATCTTTTTTGTCCACAGATTATATTTAGGATTGGTCTATTAGGTTATCCCTCCGTGGTGTTTTTTTTGCCTGTAAAGAACCGCTCGGTTGCGGGATCTGCCAAGCTGACTAGCTCTCGATCTTCGATGGTGCGATCGTCCGCTCCTCTAACTTCCTGCCATACTTCGTAGGTAGCCGGATCGATGTTAGCTAACTTTTTGAGCTGTCGCCCAGTGATAACCGGAGCAGCCCACTCAAATTTACGCCCATCTAAAGTGAAGAAGAAGGCTCGATCGCTCTCGAATACTAAGAATTTTTCGACCCCTGGTTGGTGTAGATTGACACTTTCATCTGGGCGGATGCCTTCCAGTTGACCATTCCTAAGCAGTTGATAGACAAGGAATTGGTCGGATGGTCTCCTACCTGCTAAATCTAAAAGCTGCTGTCAAGTAACGATTGGATCGTCGAAGTTGTAAGAAACGTCATCGATCGAGATAGAGTATGCACTTGATGTTGTCATTGAGATGTCCTAATTGCGATGTAGGTTGTTAATTGCGAGAGTGCAATTATTCTTTCATCATGACACAAATGCTTTAGAATTGCAATGTAGGTTCAAAATTGCATACTAGCAATCAAAAAGAAAAGATGAGAATGAGATGGCTAAATTAGAATTTGACGTAGAATCCTTTTATGCAGCTTTAGACAGTCAGCGTCAGTCCCAACGCCTAACTTGGAAGCAAGTGGCGGCGAAATCAGAAGTGAGCGCGTCTACTTTGACACGAATGGCACAAGGGAAAAGACCCGATGTTGATAGTCTCGCTGCATTGTTGCGGTGGTCGGGGTTGAAGGCGGAATCCTTTGTCAAAGGAGATCTAGAGCCTCAAACAACTTCAGATCCACTGACTCAAATCACGGCTTACTTGAGAGCCGATCGTAATCTCACGCCTCAAGGAGCTGCGGCACTTGAAGCAATCATTAAAGCTGGTTATGAGACTCTAAGAAAGGATAGAACGGATTGATGACGCACAAATTTCGGCATGGGTTCAAAACTGAAAGTGATGCTTATGCTCTGGAGTATAGGGAAGAGCTTGGACTAAAACCGCACGATCCGCTATGTCCTTGGCAATTAGCAAAATGGTTAACTATTCCGGTAGAACCACTCTCAGAATATAGAGAGCGGGAGCCGGATGCTGTTGCTGAGTTTATGGAAAAAACCCCAGAAAGCTTCTCTGCAATTACTATTTTTGATGGCTCCCGCGCCCTAATTATTCACAATGATTCACACAGTCATTGCCGACAAGCCGCAGACATCGTTCATGAATTGAGTCACCGTATTCTCGGTCATAAGCCCACTCCTGTATTCAATGAGTACGGATGCCGTTATGTTGACGAAAATGAAGAGAAAGAGGCGGAATGGCTGGGATCGGCATTACAAATTTCAAGAGATGCAGCTTTTCATATTGTTAAAACTGGCATGAGTTTTCCTGATGTGAATAAAACTTACAAAGTTAGCAAGGAAGTTTATACAATGCGCTTGAACGTAACTGGAGTTAATTTAATAATTGCTAGATCGAAGGCAAAGAAATGATCCTTAGCTAATTCGAGCCAATTTTAAGCTCTATTAATACTAATTTATTTGATTTTCGATCGTCAAAAATAGCAATCGTTATAGGCGAATCGTACAATATATAATTTTGAATTGGCGAAAATACAAATATCTAAAATTCCAGCAAGCCAAAAACTCACCAATAGACAAAGGCACCAATCCAGACTAGTCTAGTGGAATCTATCGGGGGAAAATCGGGTGCTTATTACCGTTGCTGGCTTTAAAGGCGGAGTGGGTAAAACTACCACCGCCGTTCATCTAGGGTGCTATCTAGCTCAAAAAGGTTCGACATTACTAGTCGATGGCGACCCAAACCATTCGGCGACTGGTTGGTCTAAACGCGGCAACTTACCATTTAAGGTGGTTGACTTGATGCAAGCCGCGCTCTACAGTCCCAAATTTGAACACATCGTTATCGATACCGCTGCACGTCCTGACAAGCACGAACTCGAAGCCTTAGCCGATGGGTGCGATCTATTAGTATTGCCGACTAGTCCCGACGCGCTATCGATCGATGCCATGCTCCAAACTGTCGATCTGCTGGAAACATTGGGAGCAGATCGCTATCGGATCTTGTTGACGATGGTTCATCCCAAACCAGTTAAATCGGGCGAAGCAGCTCGCGCAGCTTTGGGGGATTTTCCGTTATTTAAGCGAGATATTCGGCGGCTGATTTGTTATGAGAAAGCTTCCCTCGAAGGAATACCCGTTTATGAAGTGAAAGCCGATCGGATGTCGAAAATTGCGTGGAGTGATTATCGCACTGTAGCGGAGGAAATCTTACCATGAGCCAAGCGAATGCTTATAAAAATCTCGTTGCCAGTCGCAAGCCAAAACCAGATCCGCTCGGTGATGAGTCGAATGTCTCTGACGACCAAAGCACTGTAGGATCGGTTGTCTCGTTACCCGAATCAGCGGTAATCGCCCCAGCCGCCGATGTACCAGTTGCGCCAATTGCTGCTCTTGTCGTTTCAACTCCACAAGTTGCACCAGTGTCTATATCTCCAACCCAATTAGCTCCAGTCGTGCCAACTCAACCAAAGAAGCGGGGTAGACCTGCGACGGGCAAACGGAGCGATGATGCTTGGATCGGTCGTACTTACTACGTGCAACGGGAAACCGATCTGGATGTGGAGGATTATCTACTCAAGCTCAAACGCCAAGGGATTGAAATCGATAAGAGTGAATTGGTGGATTTTATGCTGGCTGCTTGGGCAAAATGGCAGCAAGGTGAAAATATAGATATTCTCCTTGACGAATTTACGCCAAGGCAGAAAGGGAAATAAGGGGAAGGGGGAAAGGGGAAAGGGGAAAGGCAAGAACGATCGATATATTCCCACGGCTTGCGGTTCGATCGATCGGAATATTGCAATCTGAAAATACAGCAATTCACATTGACATATTTTCACCAATCTGAAAATCTAAATCTCCAAGTCGATCGATTCGTCGAGACGATCGTAGAGATTGAAGCAATAGCAAGGGGAAGAGCATATAATTATCTCCTTACCCATCTCACTCAAACTTAGATCGTGTTACCCATTGGCGCATTTTCGCATTGGCGTAATTCTAAGGAGCGATAACGACATCGTAGCAAGTTGAAAATACAGAGATTCTGATTGACGTATTTTCGCATTGGCGTAATGCCGATCGAGCGAATCATCGCCAATATGTCGGACTAAGATCCGATCGTGAGTTAACAGCTTCGGTTGAGATTTGAACTTCCCCAACCCAACCTCATCCCCAGCCCCACTTCTAACAGGAGAGGAGATCGAGGGGCTAAGAATATCGATTTTCATGTTGATGTATTTTCACCAAGCCGAAAATCTCAAATCTCGATCGATGGCTGAAACAGTTGAGAGGGCAGCGATATCGTCTTTATTATTTACATATTTTCGCATTGGCGTAATTCTGAAATTTAGTAATTTAGCGGGATAACAGCATGATGAAAATATAGATATTCACACTGATGTATTTTCGCCAAGGTGAAAATGCACATTCGATCGAACCTTTTTAGCATCAACATTCTACCGGACAACATCAAAGCATCATGATTTCAGGGGAAATTAAAAGTCAAATCGATTGCATCTGGGATGCGTTTTGGTCGGGGGGAATTTCTAACCCGCTGGAGGTAATCGAGCAGATTACCTATTTACTGTTTATCAAGCGGTTGGATGACCTGCATACGCTGGAAGAAAATAAATCGGTGCGGTTGAATAAACCGATGGAGAAACGCATTTTTCCAGCAGGTAAAGACTCAGAAGGTAAGGAGGAGGAACACCGCCCTTATGAGGATCTGCGGTGGTCGCGGTTCAAGAATTTTGCCCCAGCCGAGATGTTTACGGTAGTGGATAAGCACGTCTTCCCATTTCTGCTGACGTTGGGCGGGGATGGCTCGACTTATGCCCATCACATGAAGGGGGCGCGGTTTACGATTCCTTCGGCTGCGCTGCTGTCCAATGTGGTGGATGGGTTAGATAAGGTGAAAATGGAGGATCGCGATACCAAGGGCGATCTGTATGAGTATATGTTGGGCAAGATTGCCAGTGCGGGACAGAATGGGCAGTTTCGGACTCCGCGCCACATTATTCGGTTGATGGTGGAACTGACGGCACCGAGTCCAGGAGATACGATTTGCGACCCTGCTAGTGGTACCTGTGGCTTTTTAGTCGAGGCGGGGGAATATCTACGGGAGCGTTATCCTAAGATGTTGCTGGATGTTCGTCAAAAGGAACACTTTCATCAGCAAACTTTCCACGGGTTTGATTTCGATAATGTGATGCTGCGGATTGGCAGTATGAATATGCTGCTGCATGGGGTGGAAAACCCCGATGTGCGCTATCGAGATTCGCTAGCTGAGGAGCATTCGGGGGATGAGGAGGCTTACAGTCTGATTCTGGCAAATCCCCCATTTGCGGGTTCGTTGGACTATGAGAATACGGCGAAGGGGTTGCAGCAAATCGTCAAAACCAAGAAGACTGAGTTGCTATTTCTCGCACTGTTTTTGCGGTTATTGAAGCCTGGGGGACGGGCGGCGGTAATCGTGCCGGATGGGGTGCTGTTTGGTTCTTCCAAGGCGCATAAGGAGCTGCGCCGCGTGTTGGTAGAGGATCAGAAGTTGGATGGGGTGATTTCGCTGCCTGGAGGGGTGTTTAAGCCTTATGCAGGGGTTTCGACGGCGATTTTGCTATTTACCAAGACCAATTCGGGGGGCACCGATCGTGTCTGGTTCTACGATGTGGCGGCGGATGGGAAGAGTTTGGACGATAAGCGGAATCTGCTGGTGGCTGAGGAGAAGTTGGGCTGTACGCCATCTGAGCCGTTGACCTTGGAGGAGCATGAGAAGAATAATCTGCCGGATGTGTTGAGTCGCTGGCAGTTGCGGAATACTAAGGAGGGGGAACGCCCTCGAACGGCGCAGAGTTTTTCAGTGCCGAAGGCGGAGATTGCAGCGAAGGGCTACGATCTGAGTTTGAATCGGTATAAGGAGGTGGTGCATAAGGTGGTGGAACATCACGATCCGCAAGAGATTTTGGCTAGTTTGGCGAAGTTAGAGGTGGAGATTCAGCAAGGGATGAAGGAATTAAAGGGGTTGTTGAGATGAGTGATTTATCTAAACAATGGCTAGAGAAAAAATTAGGAGAAATTTGCAATATTACTTCTAGTAAAAGAATTTTTCAAAGTGAATATATTGCAGATGGTATTCCATTTTACAGAACTAAAGAAATAAAAGAGCTTGCTAATGGGAAAGATGTAACGACAGAATTATTTATTTCAGAGGAAAGATACAGAAAAATAAAGATTAATTTTGGTATTCCAATAGCAGGAGATATACTATTAACTGCAATTGGAACCATAGGTGAAATATACGTTATAGAAGCGGATAAAGAATTTTATTTTAAAGATGGTAATGTTTTATGGCTGAAAGACTTCAAGTTAGTCAATACTTATTACCTGAAACTTGTACTAGGTTCATTTGTCGAAAAACTTAAAAAGCTTTCAAATGGTTCAGCATATGGTGCTCTTTCGATTGAAAAATTAAAAAATCATACAATTCTCTTACCACCATTAGAAGAACAGAAGCGGATTGTGAAGATACTCGATCGAGCCGAATCTCTCAGGACGATGCGACGACAATCGATCGAGCAACTCAACACCCTCACCCAAGCCATATTCTTAGAGATGTTCGGCGATCCTGTTACAAATCCGAAGGGATGGAAACGTTTAGCATTTGGCGAACTGTTAGCAAATATCAGTAGATCGCAAAGAGTGGAAAAAGGGGTAGAGTCTGGCTAGACAAAAACAAAAACAGCCACGATGACTACCCCTACTTCATTATCTCTGACTCCGGCTTTAACCGACGAAGGCACCTTGGCATCAACTATCGATTGTTTAACAACAAACTTGCCAATAGATATGTCTGGAGGCTATACAATCAGGGACTTGTTTGAAATTTTGGTGCGGACAGCCAGTCGAGGGGATAGCATTGAACAAACAGTCAGGGGCTTAGAGGGAACACCAAGTAGTAATGGCATTCGCTACCATCTGGAGAAGTTGGATGACATGAAAAGCCTAG
>NZ_JBGSQZ010000162.1:0-7490 GCF_041737865.1 Chamaesiphon sp. | reverse complement strand
ATCCCAAGCTATTATCAACAAGTAATGCTTATTGATAATAGATTGGTAAAGTATCTTGTTTTGACAATTGATATTTATTGCTCAAACACATTCAGAGACTTGATTTGATGATGAGGCATAGCCTCATCGAACTCAGGTTTCTGGTGTATGAACCACCCTGCCAAATTGGGGGGCTAGGGGGCTGGTTAAGTGTCACTCTATACTTTCCAAACATCCTATTAATATTTTTGATAAAAAAATTGCCAGGGAGATCTATATCCCTAGCAATATCTACTTTACCTGCAAGCAATTGCAGTCTGTTGGCTCTACTTAATTGGACAATTTAGAGATTACCAGATTGAGCTAATTTATCCTTGAGTTCTGCCAATTTCCCAGCCCAGCGGGGATCGGGTTGGAAACTTTCAGTAGTGGTAGTGCTAGTGCTGGCATTGTTACTGGTACTAGTCTTATTACCCTCTTTGCGACCACCTTTTTTGGCGGCACCACCACCACTACTGCGGCGAGGAGTGCTGGTGGGGGTAGCCGGAGTAGCCGGAGTAGCACTAGCACTGTTCTTATTACTTAAAGTAGGTTTCGGGACGCTGCTAGGTTCTCTAGGAGTAGGTTCACTATCGCCCTCGCCATCTTCATCTTCTTGTCCTTTGGCTTTGGGTAAAGCTTTTTCGATTTTGATGGGAGTTTCTTGGAACATCGCACCATTGTACTTCTCGATGATTTGGTCTGCTTGTTCGTCAGTCTCGACGGTGACAAAGCCAAATCCACGGCATTTACCAGTCTTGCGATCTTTAATAACTTTGACAGAAACTAAGTCGCCAGCTTCAGCAAAAACGGTTTGGAGTTCATCCCGCTCTACATCAGATTTTGGTAAGTTGCCCACATATAAACGAATAGACATATAGAAATTCCTCCAGACTGGAATTAAATTAGCTTGCTTGCAGGATTTCCCTGGGGGGATTGCCTCAATTTTAGGTATGTAAAAAACTGCCGAAGAAGTGTCCTAATATTTCAAATGATCGCAGTCGATCGCATCTCAGCGAGAATTTGGAGCTGAAATAACTACTCATCACCGCTGGTCAATCGATGCGGTAATTTGAATCCGCAGATACAATCTCTATGTCCTCGGCACTGTAACTTAATGTTTATTTACAAATTTTATTACACCCCTACTTAAACTATCACGTCTAGGTATAGGAGATCGATGTATTGACGATCGATAGTTAAATTAAAAGGTGGGTACTACCCACCTTCTACAGATTATTCAAGATAATCGCTGCTCGATCGATAGTATTATCGATCGAACTTAATGATTAGACCCGTTCTTCACTGCGATGACCACCACGGTTGTCGCGGCTATCGCGGCTGTCGCGCTCGTAGCGACTGCTTTCGTTGCGAGGGGCACTGTCGCGACGGTCGTAACGACCACCGCCGCCACCGCCGCCACTGCGGAGAACTGGTTTGCCACCAGCACCGCCGCCACCACCACCGCCGCCACGACGGTCGCTACCACCGCGAGGTTTGAAGCTATTAGAAGAACGTTCGCGCTCTTGTTGTTGTTGTGGTTCTTCCATATCTAGCCATGCGGGGCGAGTTTGGTCGTATACCAATTGAAGTGCTGCTGCTGCGACGGTATGAATGTCGTATTCTTCGCTCATTTTGGCGATAATTGGCAGGAAGGAAGCTACCCGTTCGCCGGATAGAGCCTCCTGTACCTTACCCTGAATCTTATCGACATGGGACGCTTCTACTTGAGCGCGAGTCGGGATTTGACAGACAGTTAGGGACTGCTTGACACGACGTTCGATCGCTTGTAGTTTACGACGATCGAGGGAGTGAATCAAGGAGATTGCTACTCCTTCTTTACCCGCGCGACCTGTCCGACCGATCCGGTGAATATAGTTTTCGACGCTATCGGGTAGATCGTAGTTGATGACGTGGCTGAGGTGATCGACATCTAGACCGCGTGCAGCAATATCTGTTGCGACGATCCAGCGTACTTTGTCACCACGGAATCGCGCTAATAGACGTTCCCGTTGAGTTTGAGTCAGATCGCCGTGATACTCATCTGCGCTGTGTCCGGCGGATTGGAGTTGGCTGGTGAGTTCTGCTGCTGCTTTACGAGTCCGAACAAAGATAATCGCTGATTCTGGTTGTTCGAGTTCGAGAATAGGTTGTAGAGCTTGGGCTTTAGTCCAACCGCGTGGGATGAAGTAAACCTGCTGCTGAATTTTGGAAGGTGCCGCTTTGACTTGATCGACTGTGACGGTCACAGGAGATTTGAGGAAGCGGTTGACTAATGAGCGAATTGGGGGTGCCATCGTCGCCGAGAAGAAGGCGGTTTGGCGTTCGGTGGGCAATTTGCTCAAAATTAGTTCGATGTCGTCGATGAAGCCCATACTAAGCATTTCATCAGCTTCATCGAGTACCAACCATTCGACTTGTCCGAGGCGGAGATGACCGCGATTGATCAAGTCGATTACGCGTCCAGGTGTACCGACAACGGCAGCTACACCGCTTTCTAAGCGACGAATCTGAAGATCGATCGCCTGTCCGCCATAGACAGTCAAGATCGGGGAGCGACGCTCGTTACCACCTAAGAAGGTTTTCATCGCAGCGGAAACCTGCATTGCTAACTCACGGGTGGGAGTCAGCACCAAGGCTTGGACGATCGGACGCTGCCAATCCAAACGTTCGATCATGGGCAGTGCAAAAGCAGCAGTTTTACCCGTTCCTGTTTGGGATTGTCCGACTACATCTTTGCCGGATAATAGATAAGGAATGGCTTGCTCTTGAATATTGGTTGGTTCAGTAATCCCCAGTCCTTCCAGTTGTGTAACGATATGGTCGGAAAGTCCAAGGCTAGAGAAAGAAACGGTCATAATTTGTAGTTAAGTGGATCGGTATGATTTGATGTCGAAAAGTTAGGAGCTAATCTTTAGGAATTCAACAGTAGATAAACCGGGGAAAACATCGTACCCAATATTTAAACCATTCAGTTTGGGGATATGTGAGAATTAGCTGTAATTCTGCACCAATAAAAGCAATACTAAATAGTTACAGAATGTTCGCATCACTTGCGAGGCGGAGATTCTGTCGTGAATTGTTGTCGAATAATCGGTCTTTTTACTGAGTTCTAGCGTCTTCGCTCCAATTCAAAACTTAAAGTATATTTAGATTTTGAATTTAACAGTTGTCTAGTTAGTAGCGACTATATTATCATTTTAATCCCAAAGCTGAAAGCTTGGCATCGCCGGATAACCGATCGCTGTTTACTGTTTACTGATAGACGATCTCGCCGTGGAGATCGTAATAGTCGGCTGCGTGGATCGTAGCGGAAACAATTGACCCAAGGCGGGCACTCCCACTAACATACACTAATCCGTCCACTTCTGGTGCAAATCTTGCAGATCTGCCTACCAACAACCCGGAATCGGGATGTTCCTGTTCGATCAAGACATCCACGGTTTTACCGATTTCACCTTGATTACGGCGGAGTGAAATTGGTTGTTGCATCGCCATGATGCCGTCGCGTCGCTCGTCCATCACTGCTTGTGGCAATTGATGGGGCAAGGTAGCCGCCGGAGTTCCATCCTCTGCGGAGAAGGTAAACACCCCAACATGATCGAATTCATGCCGTTGCAAGAATGCTTGGAGATGTTGGTAATGAGCGTCGGTTTCTCCAGGGAAGCCGACAATCAGTGTCGTCCGCATGACTGCATCAGGGAGAGCTGTTTTGAGTTGCTCGATGATGCGATCGTTTACCTGTCCTTGCCACGGGCGATTCATGGCACGGAGGATTTCGGGATGGGAATGCTGTAATGGGAGATCTAGGTAGGGTAAAATATTCGCTGTTTCCTGCATGGCTGCGACTACCTTAGGTGTTAACCCTGTCGGGTAAGCGTAGTGCATCCGAATCCACGGAATATCTACTTTGCCCAAGGCGCGCAGAAGTTCGGCTAGTTTAGGTGTACCATAGATATCGATCCCATAGTTGGTGGTGATTTGGGAGATCAGGATTAGTTCCTGTACGCCTTCATCTGCCAGTCTTTGAGCTTCGGCAACGATCGACTCGATCGTCCGAGATCGCTGTTTTCCGCGCAAGTGCGGAATTATACAAAAAGCACAAGCATAATCGCAACCTTCGGCTACGCGTAGATAAGCAACACCCTCAGTCGTCGTCCGATAGCGGGGGGTGTGTTCGTCAGCGATGTATGTTGGTTCTGGGCTGATTTCTACGACCCGCTCGCCGCCACGACTGCGTTCGATCACATCGACGATTTTGTGATAGTCACCGCTGCCAACTACAGCTACAGCTTCAGGTATTTCTGCAAGTAACTGCTCCTGAAAATGCTGCGCCATGCAGCCAGTAATCACAATCTTTTTGTCCGCTTCGGCTAGTTCTACTAACGTACGGATGGATTCTGCTCTTGCAGCATCAATGAAACTACAAGTATTGACGATGACATAATCTGCTGCGGTTTCGTCAGCATCTACCTCATACCCTGCTTGCACTAGCAGTCCGAGCATGTGCTCGCTATCAATTCGATTTTTTTCGCAACCTAGATGAGATATTGCAATTGTTGGCTTGTTGCCCATGTATTCTCGGTTTCTCTGTCTCCAACAGTAATACAGTGATTATTGCTCAGTTACCAGTTCTAACTCGTGTTTTGTTCGATCCGCCCACATTGCGTTAACGCTTCTTTAAATAGACTAAATCGGCGATGGCTGGATCGATTCTTTTTCAAAGACGCTATGCCAATGACAAAATGCTTTTAAATCCGGCTTTCAATCTTAACCGATAATTTCAATTATCAGCACGATCGTGGTGTCGATTTGCAGTCGAAGAGTACTTTAACTAGTAGTTTGGACTGGAAACTTGCTTGCCTAATGCTTGAGGCATAATTTAAGTAACGCTGCTATATCTTAGCACGATGTTGCGAGATGTAAAGTAGAAAATATTGAAGGGTAGATGGGAAATGGGTGCAAACTTACCTCGGTTCAGGCACAGCCCGCGCCTGAAGTGGACTTGAGCGGTTAGCATAGGGATGAGCATGGAACGAAGCCAGCAACCTGTGAGAGGATAATTAACCCGAACTGACGTTAACTAGTGAGTAACTACAGCCTAATTTGTGGATAATAGAGATGAAGATTGAGTCTCGCGGTTTGGTCATGCCCAAGCTTGAGTTGGTGCGGCAATCGCCATTCGCCTAGTTGAACGTAAAACGTGAATTTAAAGCAAATATTTAACACCACTCAGCCGATTATTGGCGTAGTCCATCTGTTGCCCCTACCGACTTCGGCGCGTTGGGGCGGTAGCCTCAGCGCGATTATCGATCGAGCCGAACAGGAAGCAGTCGCCCTGGTTTCTGGTGGTGTCGATGGGATTATCGTCGAAAACTTTTTTGATGCGCCTTTTCCTAAAAGTCGCGTCGATCCGGCTGTAGTTAGTGCGATGACGACGGTAGTGTCGCGGCTGATGGAATTAGTCTCACTACCGATCGGCATCAATGTATTACGGAATGATAGTCTCAGTGCAATGGCGATCGCTAGTTGTACTGGAGCGGCTTTTATTCGGGTAAATGTCCTATCTGGAGTGATGGCAACGGATCAGGGCTTGATTGAAGGCTGTGCTTACGAACTACTTAGGTATCGGCGAGAATTGGGCAGTCATGTCAAAATCATGGCAGATGTCCTCGTCAAACACGCTCAACCACTGAGTTCGAGCGATCTAATTAATGCCCTGCGAGAAACGATCGATCGCGGTCTAGCAGACGCAGCAATCATCTCTGGAGTAGCGACAGGTAGTCCCCCTACTCTAGAAGACCTCAAGCTGGCTAAAGCCGCTGCTGGGGGCGTGCCGATCGTGATCGGCAGTGGTGCAAATTTTGATAACATCGGTAGCTTGATGCAATTTGCCGATGGTGTAATTGTTTCGAGTTCGCTCAAACGTCAAGGGAAAATTGAGAACTCGATCGATCCAATTCGCGTCAGTCAATTTGTCGAAACAATTCGTCAGGATCTCGCTAGTCGATCTGTACAACGGGCGATCGATTCGATGAAAATTCACCGCTAGGCTTTAGGCTTTAGGCTTTAGGCTTTAGGGGTAGAGGGTAGAGAGTAGAGGGTAGAGGGTAGGTAAGAGAATTATAGACATAGCTCTGGTACCCTGGTGCGTTACGGCTGATGCCTAACACACCCTACACCATTCACTATTCACCATTCACCATTCACCATTCACCATTCACCATCCACCATCCACCATCCACCATTTACCCCTATGAAACGTCGTCAAGTTCCCTGGATTTATCAATACTCACGGTTACTGATTGGCATAACTGCAATTTTAGGCATATGTGTTACGGCTTACCTGACGTGGGTGAAAGTCAGCAACAACGGAGTTTGTGGCACCGAAGGTTGTCAAATTGTCCTCACTAGTCCCTTTGCCAATGTGGGCAACTTTCCGCTGACTGGTTTGGGGCTATTGAGTTATGTTGCGGTGGCAGTGATGGCATTTGCGCCAACTCTGATCGATCCCAAAACTAATAAATCAGCTCACAATCAGCTCAATAACCTCACCTGGTTGGGGCTATTCCTGGCTGGCGTGGGGATGGCAGTATTTAGCGGCTATCTGATGTATTTGCTGGCATTTGTGATTAAAGCGGCTTGCCCATTTTGTATTGCTTCCGCAATTTTTACATTCACGATCTTGGGACTGACGTTAGTTGGGCGGGATTGGGAAGATGTCGGACAAGTAATCTTTACAGGTATGGCAGCGGCTCTAGTATCACTGCTAGTATCGCTGGTATTGTACAACACGGCGATCGGCGGTCAAATAAATTCGCTAGCTCCCACTACCGCTCCCGAAGTAGGTGTAGGCTGGGAAATCAAGTCTACGTCTGGAACTGCGGAAATCGAGTTGGCTAAACATCTGACTCAGAAGGGTGCCAAGATGTATAGTGCCTACTGGTGCCCACATTGCTACGAACAAAAGCAGTTATTTGGTAAAGAAGCCTGGGCGCAAGTTGCCAATGTCGAATGTGCTACTGATGCTAAAACTAATCCTCAGCCCGATGCTTGTACGAAAGCTGGCATTCAAGGGTTTCCGACTTGGATTATTGATGGGAAAATAGATCCTGGCGTTAAGAAACTGTCTAAATTGGGAGAGTTGACTGGCTATAAAGGTGACACTGCATTTAAGTACGATCGATTGTTTACTAGATAGCCTAGCCTACAATTGAAATTGTCGCTAATGTTGCCAAGTCCGCCTACGCTGACTTTTTAGCTAGCGGCGATTTCAACTGCTGTGCTTTCTGAATCGCCCTGGCGGTTGTTGTAGATAGCAGATTGGGTTAGATCGCTTCTGGTGGGCGAAATTTGCTCAGTCGGCGGGATCGGTGTGAAGTTAGTCCTTTTTATATACTCACATCTTGCAGCAGTATAAAAATATTAGTAATAAGCGTAGATCCAGGGCGGGCATAAAGCCGCGCCCCTAC
>NZ_JBGSQZ010000074.1:0-12264 GCF_041737865.1 Chamaesiphon sp. | reverse complement strand
CTCTTCGAGGATCGGGTGGACTTTTTCGGCGAGGAATGCGTCGTATTCTTCGCGAGATTGGTCTTTGGGTTTACGGAATTGCCATTGTCCGGCGATCAGGGCTTGGAGATCCATGTGCCAGAATAGATCTTCGAGGGCGATTTCATCTTTGAGGATTTTGGTACCCCAGAATGGTGGTGTAGGTCGATCGATATCTAGTGGTACCGCTTCCGATCGCACGGTGTCGATCGCAACTGGTTCTTTACTCTCTGTCTGCTGTTTAGGTGCTTCAACTTCTACGGCGACTTTAATCGGGTTGCCATCATCATCAAGGAATCCTGTTGTGTCGTCCCACTTGCTGCCCTGTTTAGCGGGCATGAGAGCATCCATAAAGTTTAAATCGGCAAAAGCATCCTTACCGTAGATTACTTGCCCTTTATAGACTTGCTGGCAGTCGCTGTAGACAAATTTCGGTGTAAGAGCGGCACCACCAAGGATAATCGGAATTGTAATCCCTTTTTCGTTGAAGGCTTCGAGATTATCTTTCATGAAGGCGGTGGATTTTACCAGTAGTCCGCTCATGGCGATGCAGTCGGGTTTATGGGTTTCGTAGGCTTGAATAATCGCTTCAACGGATTGTTTAATCCCCATGTTGATGACTTCATAACCGTTGTTGGAGAGGATGATATCGACGAGGTTTTTACCAATATCATGCACGTCACCTTTGACGGTAGCAATTACGAATTTACCTTTAGAATTACTCGTACCCGTATCGGCTTTATCCATGTGGGGTTCGAGCAGAGCAACAGCAGCTTTCATCGTTTCGGCAGATTGCAATACAAATGGTAGTTGCATTTGTCCCGAACCGAATAGTTCGCCGACTACTTTCATCCCATTCAGGAGATAAATGTTGATCACATCGAGGGGTGGATATTTCTCGATCGCTTTCATCAGATTCGCTTCTAGTCCTACCCGTTCGCCGTCGATAATATGGCGGGTAAGTTTCTCTTCTAGGGGAAGTTTATCATCTTCGGCTTTATCACGTTTGGTTGTCACCCCTTCAAACATGGTGGTGAGCAAACCTAATGGATCGTAGGTGCAAATATCACCATCAAATTGTCTTAGATCGTAAATTAAGTTCTGACAAATCTCCTGATGTTCGGGGGTGATTTTAGCCAGAGGTAAGATTTTATTAGGACTAACGATCGCGGCATCCATCCCAGCCTGGACACACTCGTGCAAGAACATCGAGTTTAATACTTGCCGAGCAGCCGGATTTAGACCGAAGGAAATATTTGATAGTCCCAATAGAACGTGACATTGTGGTAAATTATCACGAATCATTTTAATTGATTCGACTGTCGCTTTACCATTCTCCCGATCTTCTTCAATTCCAGTTGAAATTGGCAGTGCTAAAGGATCGAAGAAGATTTCATAAGCCGGAATCCCATATTCTACCGCCGCCCGATATGCCCGTTGGGCGATCGCAAATTTTCGCTCTGCTGTGCGTGCCATGCCTTCTTCATCGATCGTGCCGATGACAATTCCCGCCCCATATTTCTTGGCTATTTCCAATACTTTATAGAAGCGTTCCTCACCATCTTCATAGTTGGTCGAATTCATTAAACATTTACCGCCCGCCACCTTCAATCCGGCTTCCATTTTCTCCCACTCAGTGGAATCCAACATTAGGGGAAGACTAACGTTATTAACCACACGAGAAACTACCTCGTGCATATCCTTAACACCATCACGTCCAACGTAATCAACGTTGATATCGAGAATGTGGGCACCTTCTTTAACTTGCGACTTAGCGAGAGAAACTAAGCCATCCCAATTCTCTTCATTTAAGAGGTCACGACATTTTTTCGAGCCACTGGCATTCAACCGTTCGCCAATAATTAGGAACGAATTATCTTGAAAATAAGGCTGGGTTGACATCAACGAAGATGCCGCTGGTTCAAATACTGGAGTCCGTTCTTTGACCTGGAGTGTCGAGCCAATTTCAGCTAAAGCTTTGATGTGATCTGGACGAGTTCCACAACAACCCCCAATCACTTGCACGCCCCAATCTTCGACGAACTTATACATCGCCAATTTGAGTTCGACAGGCGTTAATTTGTAGTGAGCATGTCCGCCAATATTTTCTGGTAATCCGGCATTTGGGACACAAGAAACCACAAACGGCGATTGTTCGCACAGATGCTTAATATGGGGAGCCATCAAATCTGGCCCAGTTGCACAATTTAAGCCGAGAATATCGATCGGGAATGGTTGCAATGCCGTCAACAATGTCGCAACATCACTACCCGACAACATCGTCGCCTGAGGATTTTCAAACGTCGCCGACACCATAATCGGGAGTCTGGCTCCTTTATTTTTAAAAACCCGCTCCAATCCATTGATTGCTGCCTTAATTTGCAGCACATCCATACAAGTCTCAATCAGAAATAGATCCACACCACCGTCGTACAAGCCCGTAGCCTGTTCGGTGTATGCTTGTTCTAGCTCTTCATAACCGATATGACCGATCGAGGGTAATTTAGTCCCAGGGCCGATCGATCCAGCCACAAATCTAGGCTTCTCAGGTGTCGAAAATTCTGCCGTACATTTTTTGGCTAGTTCAGCAGCAGTTTTATTGAGGTAATAAACTTTGTCTTCTAGTCCATATTCTGCCAACGTTTGATAGGTACCACCAAAGGTATCGGTTTCAATCACATCCGCACCCGCAGATAGAAAGTCCCGATGAACGGTGGCTACTGCTTCGGGTTTCGTATGAACGAGATATTCATTACAACCTTCATACTCAGCACCCCCAAAGTCTTCAGCAGTGAGGTTTTGGACTTGAAGATTGGTACCCATCGCACCATCAAAGACGATGACGGGACGTTCGGGGCTATGGAGGCGTGCGAGAAAGGGGCTAGTCATAAGACGATCGAGAGGGGGACTTATCATAGTTATTGTGAAAATATAGATAAGACTGCTTAACTATTTATTGGTCTGAAGATATTGTAGGACTCTATTATCTTAAAGTGTACCCCGACTACTCATCAGAGATGCTACGGACATCGATTTTTACCCCTCACATTGCCAGTTAGCGAAGTCTGAGTCAGTGCGACTAGTCTCTGTTAAACAGTTGACACTTCTCTTCTCTATCGAGAGGCTTCGCCAACGCGAACGGCTTCGCTCAGTGCAAGCAGTTGACAGCGAAGTGGTTGGGATTGGCTGGGAGACGCGATTACCTCCGGTAGGCTTCGCCAACGATCGTCGGGATCTCGCCCAGCTTGAAGGAGTATCCGCGATCGAATTGCTAGGGTTTGGGAATGAGTAAATCTGGAATAGCCTCAAAGAAGGTTTGAAACCGATTCCACATAATTAATTTAATCGATAACTGGGTTTATGTTACGAATCGATCGAGTAGATGTTGAGAATTGCAAAATTATTGAACATCTATCTTGGTTGTCAGATATTCTAGAAGTGCGCTGCAACAATTAATGTCTGGCACACTAACAAAATTCCGATCGCAGATTAATAAAAACCAGTCACTATGAAAATTCAACTAGAACACAAACTGGACGATCGTTCTTATCAATTATGCTGTGTAGCTTGCCAGCACTCATTTTCTAGTATGCGATTGCGGACGATGTTATGTCACGATAGTGGCTCGATCGTCGGCGATGTCTGTACCGACTGTCTCAATCAGGGCACACGCCAGATTCAGCGACAGTTCAGGGTTCGATCGATCGAATTATTCAAGCAACATTTAATTGAGGACATCTCTTTATCGTCCTACCAACAAGCATTAGAACTTTCAGAATTGGCAACTCAGCCCTTAGTAATTCCCCGCTTTTATGCTCGGTGGTGGAAACAATTGTCAATTTTCGCAACAGAACCACAAGCTTTAGAAATGACACGACAAGAAAGAGCCAATAGATTTCCTACAACAGGAACGCAAGCCTTATAAATAGCGCAGTTAGAGACAATAAATTGTCGTTAAATTAATTGATAATTGATAATTGGGTTGTTAGTCGATTTAAATTTTATAGGGTGGACAGTGCCCACCAACATATTGTCGATCTAATTATCTAAATTATTAGCTCGATATCCAATTCTCTCTCAGAGACGCTTCAATGATTCGTGTATTGTTAACAGACGTGATGTCGATTGTCTCCGGCACTTGCGAACAACTTGTGAAGGGATTGCGTTCGGGGAGCGTACGGTCGGTAATCGAATAGAACGGTTTGAAATCTGATTACTTCGGCTCAAAATGCTCTGTGGGTAGTACCCACCTACTGGCTAACAACCACAAATGAAATTGCCAACGAAGTTGGCTGGTTTGTGGCAATCGATATACTACTACTGACAGGTATTAAAACAGGATCGATCGTGTCATAATTAACTCCGTTGGCGGAGCCTCTGCCTAGTGCAGTTGCACGATCGGGTTTTTCGAGGAGTGCATCCGCTGCGTTGGCGCATCGACTTCAGTTTTGATATTTTAACTTACAGCGTAATGTCTACTGTTTCAGATATTTGTGAATTCCAGGGCGTGGGGCTGCACTCTGGAGTCACTACCACCGTACGAATTTTGCCGTCACTAGGGCTGGGGCGTTATTTCGTCCGGGTAGATCTGCCCGATGCCCCCCAAATTCCGGCGCATATTACCAATGTCAGTCAAACTACCCTCTCCACCGAACTGACGGCAAATGGCGCATCGGTGCGGACTGTAGAACATTTACTCGCGGCATTAGCCGCACTCGGAATTGAGGATGTGCGGATCGAAATCGATGGGGCGGAATTACCGCTGCTAGACGGTTCGGCGCGAGTTTGGGTAGATCGGCTCATGGAGTGCCGAATGGAGTTTCCTAGCGCGGGAAGGAAGCCAGTACAGAGGGAGATGGCTACGTCTGGAATACTTACCGCGCCTGTCTGGATTCAGCAGGGCGAGATCTTTATCGTCGCTTTACCATCTCCAGTGCTGCAATTTACTTATGGCATTGATTTTGATGTGGCTCCGATTGGCAAGCAGTGGCATAGTTGGCAGCCCAGCCAAGAGGACTTTAGCACCGAAATTGCGCCAGCGCGGACATTTGCGATCGCCCATCAGATCGAACAGTTGCGATCGGCAGGATTGATTAAAGGTGGTAGTTTAGATAATGCGCTAGTTTGTAACGATCGCGAGTGGTTAAATCCGCCATTACGATTCCCAAATGAGCCATCTCGTCATAAACTATTAGACTTAATCGGCGATCTCAGTCTGCTGGGCAAATTTCCCCAAGCACATTTCCTCGCCTATAAGGCTAGTCACAACTTACATATCCAGTTAGCACAAAAGCTGCATGAAATGGGATATTAAATATAGCCAACAATCCACAACGTACATTTATCAACCAACGACCAGTCAGTAAATAACTAAATATATAGGTCTAATGTCCACTACACTCGATCGATCTCAAGATATTATTGTCGCTGTCAGTGAGCCAGCAGAACCAGATCTAGCAGAGCCAGTTAAAACTACTTTTAATATCCAAGAGATTCAGCAGCTCTTACCTCATCGCTATCCTTTTGCCTTAGTTGATAAGATTATCGACTATATACCTGGAGCCAAAGCTGTGGGTTTAAAAAATGTCACCTTCAACGAACCCTTTTTCCAAGGACACTTTCCTGGACATCCACTCATGCCTGGGGTGATGATTATTGAAGCAATGGCGCAAGTGGGGGGAATTGTCCTCACCCAACTCCCTGAATATAGTGGGGGTTTGTTTGTGTTTACTGGAATCGATCGAGTAAAATTTCGTCAGCAAGTAGTTCCTGGAGATCGATTAATTATGACAGTGGAACTCCAAGCCTTCAAACGGCGTCGATTTGCCAAGATGCACGCTCGTGCTGAAGTCGATGGTCAACTGGCTGCTAGTGGAGATCTCTCGTTTGCTTTAGTAGAAGTGTAATCGAACATATTGGCAATCGCAGCGTAAGCGCAAAGCGCAGGCTGTACCTAACGGTAGGCTACGCCAACGCCAACGCGTAGCGTCCGCTCTGCGGAATCGAGGCTTTGCCTACATAGATCTACAGCAAACAGACGTGTGAGCAACTCTCAATCATGGGCATAATAGTGAGTGAGGAACTAGTCTACTACCTAGAGGCTAACTTACGATCGCCCCATTGTTGACAGGCTGATGCCATCTCCGCAGCAGATAGTGAAAAAAAATACCAAAATTGTTCGATAATGACTCAGGGAAATGGAAACAAGCACCCAACCCATTCAAGTCGGTTCGGTAAGTTGGTGTCACCACTGTCAAACGAGCATATGAGCAAGGCATCTGCATCACCGACAACCCAATGGCAGGATAATGACAAGATGGCTGGAGTAGCAATGTTAATGACACGAATTCATCCTACCGCTGTGGTGCATCCCAGCGCGGAACTCGACCCAACTGTGCAGATTGGTCCCTACGCGATTATTGGCGAAAATGTCAAAATTGGTGCTGGGACGACAGTTGGTGCTCATGCCATAATTGAGGGGCCGACTATTATCGGGGTTGGCAATCAGATTTTTCCGGGAGCGGCGATCGGTCTAGACAGTCAGGATTTAAAATACAAAGGCGGCGAAACCTGGGTTAAAATTGGCAACTACAATCGGATTCGCGAATATGTCACCATCAACCGCGCCACAGGTATCGGTGAAGCCACCACTATCGGCAATCACAACCTGTTGATGGCTTATGTCCACATTGCTCACAATTGCACGATCGAGGATAATGTCAAAATTGCCAACGCCACATCTCTGGCTGGAGATGTGTATGTCGAATCAGAAGCCGTCATTAGTGGCGTACTGGGAATTCATCAATTTGTCCGCGTCGGTAGATTATCGATGATTGGTGGCATGACGAGGATACAGCGGGATGTTCCACCATTTACGATCGTCGAAGGTACTCCCGCACGCGTCCGTGCGCTCAATCTAGTCGGTTTGGAACGTTCTGGATGCAGCCCAGCCGAAAAAGCGATTCTCAAAAAAGCTTTTCGGACTATTTACTACTCACACAAAACCATCGGTCAAGCTCTAGACGAATTGGATTTGTTCCCCAGTTATGAGAGCGTTCAACACCTGCAAAGATTCTTGAGACTCTCGATCGATGGTAAAAATGAAAACAAGCGTAGAGGCCCGATTCCAGGCAAATCAATCGATCGTAAAAGCGAGTGAATACTGGCTAGTAATTAATTGATAATTGATAATTGATAACTGGGTTGCGATGCTGTGGATTTCAACGCCACCCTAACAATAATCCACCTAAAAGGTGGGAGATTTCAATCCCGAAGCCATAGCTTCTGTTCTTTGTTAATCCACCATCCACACTTCGGCTACGCTCAGTGCAAGCCATCCACCATTCACCATCCACCATCCACCATCCACCATCCTGTGAAAACCATCTTCATTAGCACTGGAGACGTATCCGGCGACCTTCAGGGTGCATTACTCGTCACCGCTCTCCAGCAACTCGCCGCCAAGTCAGGTATCGACCTCAATATCGTCGCGCTCGGTGGCAGCAAAATGGCGGCAGCCGGAGCGAAGATCCTGGCGGATACCGTATCGATTAGTTCGATGGGCATTGTCGAGCACTTGGCTTATGTGCGACCCTCATTGCAAGCGCGCAGTCTTGCCAAACAGTATTTAAAAACCAATCCGCCAGATGCACTGATCCTAATTGATTATGTCGATCCAAATGTAGCGATCGGTAAATACATCAAAAATCTCTTTCCGAATCTACCAGTTTACTTTTATATTGCCCCTCAGGATTGGGTCTGGCCGAGACAGCACAAACGAGCCAAATTGATTGTAAGTTTTATCGATGAAATTTTTGCTGTTTTCCCCGTAGAAGCGCAATATTTTGCCAAACAAGGAGCCAAAACAAAATTTGTCGGACATCCATTAGTCGATCGAGTTGCAACTCTAACTAGTCGTGAAATTGCTCGCGACAAATTGGGAATTACCGATAAAGAAACTGCCGTCGCACTGATTCCAGCTTCGCGTCAACAAGAATTAAAATATATCTTACCGAATATTTTCGCAGCCGCTCGTCAAATTCAAGACCGATTACCTGCTGTTCGCTTTTGGATTCCGCTCTCCCGTCCAGATTTTCAAGCAGAGATCGAAAGTCAAATTCAAGCATATCAAATCAACGCTACGTTAGTAACTGAAAATGCCGATCTTGTCCTATCAGCAGCAGATTTAGCCATTACAAAATGCGGCACAGTCAGTTTGGAACTAGCTCTACTGAATGTGCCCCAAGTTGTGATTTATCGAGTCAGCAAGATCACAGCTTGGATTGCCGAACATGTAGTCAAATTCTCAATTCCCTACATGTCTCCAACTAATCTGGTCGAAATGAAATCGATCGTGCCGGAATTAATGCAAGATGATGCTAGTCCCGATCGGATTGCCCAAGAAAGTCTCGAACTACTCTTAAACTCAGACCGACGCGATCGAATGCTGGCTGATTATACCGAAATGCGGGCAGCGTTGGGAGATCGCGGTGTCTGCGATCGGGTCGCACAGGAGATATTCGCTAAATTCTAAAATGCGGTCGAGATCGACAACACAGTAGGGCAATCGAGTAATTGCCCTTTACAGAAACCATTTGAGATCTGCTGGTCGGGTAAGGCGGGTTTATGCTAAAAATGCCCGCATAGGATTACCAACTCAAAACAAAACCGCATTAATAAAACTCGGTTATTGCCCTAAACCGAGTTTTTGTAACAAAAGATACTAAAGTTACTGATTATTCCCGTTAAGTTATGATACGCGAGGTCAAATTTTACCAACACCCGATCTGCGCCGCTTCAAGCTAGCAAGGATTACTGCCATGACAACAGCCACACCAGCCACCCAAAATAAGTTTGAGAGACTCAAATCAGAGAAAGACGGACTCAACCTCATCACTGAGCTAGATGAATTTGCACGCATTGGCTGGGAAGCGATGGATGAGACCGACAGGGAGCATCGATTGAAGTGGTTGGGCGTATTTTTTCGTCCCGTGACTCCTGGGAAGTTTATGATGCGATTGCGGGTACCGAGTGGGATTGCTACCAGCGACCAATTGCGAGTGTTGGGTGATATTATCCAACGCTATGGGGATGATGGATGTGCGGATTTGACCACTCGCCAGAGTATTCAGCTTCGGGGACTAAGGATTGAGGATTTACCAGAAATCTTCCGCAAGATGGCAGCAGTGGGACTCACCAGTATGCAGTCGGCGATGGATAATGTCCGCAATATTACTGGTTCTCCAGTCGCTGGGCTAGAAGCGGGAGAATTGTACGATACTCGCGAGATGATTCAGGAATTGCAGGATCGGATTATCAATAAAGGCGAGGGGAATCCTGAATTTAGCAATTTACCACGCAAATTTAATATCGCGATCGCGGGTTGTCGAGACAACTCAGTTCATGCGGAAATTAATGACCTCGCATTCGTTCCAGCATTTAAGGATGATGTGTTTGGGTTCAATGTCCTCGTTGGGGGCTTCTTTTCTGGTAAGCGATGCGATGCGGCGATGCCGATGAATGTCTGGGTGGCACCTGAAGAAGTCGTCGAGTTTAGTTTGAGTATCCTGCGGCTATTCCGCGATAACGGTCTACGCGCCAACCGCATGAAAGCTCGACTGATGTTTCTCATCGACGAATGGGGCATTGAGAAATTCCGCAATGAAGCAGAGCTAGTACATGGTAAAACTTTATTATCTGCTGCGCCTAAAGATGAAATAGAATGGGATAAACGCGACCATATCGGCGTTTACCCTCAGAAACAAGCAGGATTGAATTATGTCGGTTTACATATCCCTGTCGGTCATCTCAAAGCAACGGATCTGTTTGAACTAGCACGATTGGCAGAAGTCTACGGAACTGGAGAATTACGCGTTACTGTCGAACAAAATGTGCTGATTCCCCATGTTGCCGATGCGAAATTAGCAACATTATTAAGCGAACAAATCCTCCACAGATTCCAAGTCAATCCAGGAAATCTGACTCGTACCGTCGTCTCTTGTACTGGTGCTAAATTTTGCAACTTTGCAATGATTGAAACCAAACAATATGCAGTATCGGTCATTGATGCTGTCGAAGCTAAAATTGATGTGCCAAAACCAGTGCGGATTCATTGGACTGGTTGCCCCAATTCTTGCGGTCAACCTCAAGTTGCTGATATTGGGTTGATGGGTGCTAAAGTGCGTAAGGATGGTCAAACCGTTGAGGCTGTGGATATCTTTATGGGCGGTACTGTGGGCAAAGATGCCAAGCTTGGTGAAAAAGTAATGAAAGGAGTCCCGCTAACAGATTTAGATAGCGTACTAATCGACTTATTAGTTGACAAATTTGGTGCGACTGCTATAGTTTGAGATCGATCGACCAGATTAGTAAGCAAAGGCAGCCACTGTTGACAATATACTTTTATACCGATCGAGAAGTACCTTATGGTTGCTTCTCCAACTTTTCCAAGCATGAATTTGTGATGGACAAATTGTGGTGGTATACCGCCGAACACTACTTCCAAGCCCAGAAATTTATCGGTACGCCCTATCTCGAACAAATTCGATCGATTCGGACGCCAAATGATGCTGCTAAATTGGGCAGGAAACGCACCTTTCCACTCCGCAGTGATTGGGAAGAGGTTAAAGACGAAATCATGTTTCGCGCAGTGTTGTGCAAATTTCAGATCCACCTGGATATTCGGGAGATTTTGCTCGGGACTGGCGATGAATCGATCGTCGAAAACGCGCCCAATGACTACTATTGGGGCTGCGGTAAGGACGGTACTGGCAAAAATCAGCTCGGCTTGACTTTAATGCGAGTCAGAGAGATATTAAAAGATAGTTGACACTTCGGCTCCGCTCAGTGCAAGCAGTTGACACTTGAATTTTGACAGGTAAGACGACGCGGTTACATTCGGCTCAACAATCTTACTCTCTGAATTATTGCCACATAATACCCGATGTCTCCTCACTAAGAAACCCCCATAACTTAATGATTAAATCCTGGCTGATAATTGGCGTTGTGGCGGTATTAGTGGCATTCGGGCTGGGGCGATTGAATACTCCCGAAGGATATCGCTGGTTCAATCGTCAACGCCGTCCTCAATGGCTGACATTTGAAGGGCTGATTCCAGTGATTTGGACGGTGATTTTGATTTGTGGCGTGTGGTCGGCATACAATGTTTGGGAAGCAGCGAGGATCGCGAGTCCACCTTGGGGCATCATGGCATTATATCTACTCCTAGAGGTATCAATTATGCTCTATACGCCCTCAATGTTTTGGTTTCGCAATCTCAGAGCCGGAACCATTGTTGGTGCCGTAGGCTGGTTTATTGGGCTGATACTGGCGATAGTGGTTTACCCGATTTCGAGTACGGCAACATTGCTATTGATTCCATATCTACTCTGGAGTCCGATCGGTACCTATGTAACATGGGCAATGGAAGGATTAAATTCAGTCGAGCGGTGAAAGTTGCGCTCATTGCAGATGCCACTCTAGCCCCGATCCCAGATCCCCTTGTACAATAGCGATCGCGATAACTATTAAACACGGCATAGTATCAGAATCATGGGTGAAAATTTAACACAATTATTAGAACCGATCGCGAGTCAATTTCGCGCCCTCAATCTCCCCGAACCGCTCACCCACTGGGGGCATCCCTTCTTTATGAGTATTGTGATGTTTGCGATGGGTGGATATGGTGCTTATGCTGGATGGAAAGGGAGAATATTGACAGCTAGCGATCCTCAAGCTGCGATGGACAGTAAAACCAAGCATCGACAGGTAATGCCAGCAATGTTCGCTTTTATGGCAATCGGTGCGACTGGTGGGATCTTATCTTTAGTCATCCAAAAACATGCTGTGATGGCGAGTCCGCATTTTTTGACAGCAACTATTGTCCTCACTTTCCTAGCAATCAATAGTTTAATTTCCTTTACAGGGTTCGGTGGTAATAAACCAGAACTGCGTAAGGTTCATGCCTATTTTGGGAGTACTATTATGGTGTTGATGGTCGTCCATGCGTTGATGGGACTGAAATTAGGCTTATCGATTTAGAGTAGTGTCAGTTTAAATATACTATTGTTTAGTGTAGATCCAGGGTACCCACGAGGGGCACCCCTACAGGTTAACTGTGTAGGGGTGCCCCTGTCTTGTCGTTTTTTTATGCGGGGGGAACCCCCGCATAAAAACGCCGCTTAATGGGTACCATTAGATCTCTGCTGTTATCTAGTCCTTAGGTATTGTTGCAAGATGTAAGAGTAT
>NZ_JBGSQZ010000056.1:0-6403 GCF_041737865.1 Chamaesiphon sp. | reverse complement strand
ATTGGAATGGGAGTATTTTAGATGAGATTGATACGGTATTAAACTTCGCACGAACAATGACATGGAAGGGGGGAAATCCTGTAGTCAAATTTGTTGCCGAAATCTATAAAACTGGGGTCAAACTTACTAAACAAGCAATGGTAGAGGTGGAAAATCAAATTCAACGATTAACTTGTTTAGAAGTACAAGGTGAGCAACTGAATCTTGGTAAATGGTTTGTTGATATTTTCTACATCCCAGAATCAAAGCTGGAATGATTTTTTAATTGTAAGTCCCTTACTTTCTTTGCCATCCACTATGACGATCGCTTCACTGGGGTATAATCTACCTGTATTTGTAGTCAGGGGTACAACTTGAACGCGATTTAGTGCAGCGTTAGCCGCATCGTTGCTAACAATAACCGCAGGTCTAGTCTTCCGAATTTCGCCACCCACTGAGGGGTCGAAATCTACCCACCAGACTTCACCCCTGAGCATCATTGACGCTCCCAATCAATCCGTTACTCCATGCCAATGCTTCGCGCTCCCGCTCGGTATCCGCTGCCATTGCTTGATAGGCAGATGTCAGATCTTCTTTTAAAACGTGAGGACGTGCTAAATTTTCGAGGAATTTACTAATATTACCTTTGCCGACAACCCGATAGAGAGCGTCATAAACCTCTCGATCGATCGTAATGGTCATTTTCTGTTGCATTGCAATTATTGCTCAATCTATGATGTCATTTTAACACGTACACGTACACATATGAAATTCTCTGTGGTCGATCGCTACTGCTGAATTAGTATTTCTCGATCGAGCCTAAGATTGGCTAACAGAATTTAGAACGATTGTCGCCAACATTGACTTAATTGTCAAAAGTCTATAGGGTTACCATTCTAAGAGACTCTTTCTACTAAAATTGAGTAACCACTATCGCATCGATCCCACCAATGCTCACCATTCCCCCGCTGCTAATAGTTCAGGATGTACGCGCTGGCTACGTTCCTGGCTCGGATATCCTCAATGGGATTAACTTTGTCGTCCAACCAGGGGAATTAGTCGCAGTCATCGGCGGAAATGGTGCGGGAAAATCCACCCTAGCTAAAACAATATTCGGACTGTTAACACCGCATACCGGAACGATTACTTTTAAAGGCGAACCAATTACTGGGTTAAAATCCGATCGGATCGTTCAAAAAGGGATGTGTTATGTCCCCCAAATCTCGAATGTATTTAAGTCACTAACGATCGAGGAAAATTTAGATATGGGTGGTTTTATCCGCTCTAACGATCTCAAACAGCTCAAACAAAAAATCTACACCATGTTTCCCCGACTTGCCGAGCGGCGCAAACAACGTGCGGGAACGCTCTCTGGTGGCGAACGCCAAATGCTAGCGATGGGTAAAGCTTTGATGCTCGATCCCGAATTATTAGTACTCGATGAGCCATCAGCAGCACTTTCACCCGCTTTAGTCACTGATGTCCTCAAGCAGATTCGGGCAATCAATCAAAATGGGACGGCAATTGTACTCGTCGAACAAAATGCTAAAAAAGCTCTGGCAATGGCAGATCGCGGTTATGTTTTAGATACTGGAATTGTCAAACATGAAGGTAGCGGTGCAGATCTACTCAAAGATCCGAAGGTAATTGAAACTTATCTGGGTGTTGGCGGACATTAACGGTGTGCCGAATGCTGAAATTTCCAGCTCAAACCTGAAATAAAATTAGTAGTAACGTGAGCCACAATCGGGATAAATAGATTACCTGTTTCGACCATTGTAAATGCGAGTAATATGCCAACAACTGTCGCCCAGATTGCGTAGGGCCATTGCTGCATATTCGTCATGTGCAACACCCCAAAGCAGATCGAAGATAGCACGATCCCGATCGGATCTAGACCGATTGCAGGTAACATTACTCCCCGAAACAATAATTCCTCACTCAATCCAGGTAGCAGCCCCAGCCAAAACATATCGGGGACAGCTAACGGCTTTAGTACCATATCGAGATAAAAATCTGCACTCTCTCGATAAATAGCCCAAACTGCATAGACGATCGCACTCAAGCCAGTCAATCCCAATCCTAGCGCAATCCCAATCCCCAAATCCTCAATGGCAATCGTGACTGGGCGTAACTGAAAGTCTCCAAAATACAGCCACGTTTTAGCTATTCCCACCAAGATGATGGCAGTTACCGCCATCGCAATCAAAATCTGCATTCGCGATAAGGGTTCGGTGTCTGGGTTGTGCGAGTTACTCATCTAGGCTTTAGGTTTTAGGCTTGATAGCTTTAGGGGTAGAAGAGGGGGGAGGGTAAAGGTATTAGTTGCACATAATTTAGGTGTATTAACATGCCAACTGTCAACTGTTTAACACTCTTTAAGTCGATCGATCTGTGGCCGAAAACTATCGAGACTCATCCCAGCTCGATCGACCGTAATGACACCGATCGCTTCTAAGTACGATCTTACCGCAATCGATCGAATCTTGAGTTCCTTTGGGGTCACAGCCATCCGCGTCTGGTTTTCAGCCACTGTAATAATTTTAGCGCGGGAAGATCTTGCAAAACTAATTAGCCCACTTCCGCCACAGGCAGATTCAGGGATAATCACGGCATCGACTTCATCATTCCAGATCCCTTGCCTGAGTTGAATTGCGGCGTAGGCGTCACCCCTATTTTGGGACGATTGGGGTGTGGCGATAAATTGGGGTGCACGACTCAAGCCAACCAAGACACAGGGTAAGAAAGTATAGCCCAACTCCTCCGCAGCCGAACGCGGCGAAATCTCAGGATCGATCGGTAGTGGTGATAGAGCTGGTGCGTGAGCGCAAGGTACTTTGAAAGTCCGCACGACGAGATGACTGATGACTGCTTCAGCTCCAGCTAGTGGATCTACACCAATTCCGTGACGGTAATCGTGGAGGATCGTCGCGCCGAGATCGTCTGGAAATCTGGCAATTACGGCGATCGCTTCTGCTCCAGCTACCGTAATCAGTTTATCCACCGCCCGTAACAAACTATCCGGCTGTTGAATCGTTCCCCAGGAGGCTCCAGAAGACGCTGTACGCAGCTCTACGCCCAATGGCATGTCGGTCACGACATAATCGGTTAAATCCAGCCCCAACGTCGCTCTAGAAGCATCTGCGGCTTGAAGATGGCGGACGCGCAAGTCATCGGAGATCGATCGATCGAACACGATCCCGATCCGATTTTTGCGGACTGGTTGCAGTCCCCAAGCACCCGCCGCAAATTTATCTAAGGCGTAACCCTCGACATAGAGCGCGTTTGGCATACTCCAATACAACTGCGCCCCATTCATCACATTGGGATGGGTAATTAAGCGATCGCAACTTGCCGCAACTGCTCTAGCAATGGGTAAAGCATCCCCAGCATAGCCACCCATCGCGGCTCCGATACCTGTGGGGACGATGAGAACTACTGTGTAAGGATGAGTGGACATAAATAACAGGTGATGGACTGGGCATCGATCGATCGCGGCTGTGTCCATCATCAGGCAAATTCCCGATCGATTCAACCCCATCGAACTCACCACCCCACATTTGACTGTCTCTTGCAACGATCGATCGTCAACAACCTAGTCGTATTCATGCTCCAAAATCGCAGGCATCAACACCGTATCGATTTTGTGAATTACCCCATTATCGGCGAGGATATCCATCTGAGTGACTAGAGCATCATTAATCCGAATCTCCCCGCCCGCTCTCTTGATGGCAATAATCGAGCCTTCCACCGTGGGAGCCTCATCGATCTCTGCCAAATCGTCAGACTGGACATTTCCCATCACCGCGTGGTACAGCACGATGCGTTTTAGCTTGGGAATATTTGCAAACAAGGCATCGCGATCTGCTGCTGGCAACTTTGCAAAGGCATCATCAGTCGGTGCGACGATCGTAAACGAACCTTCGCTATTTAGCGTATCTTCAAGTTCGGTCGCCTTAATTGCCTTTAACAATACGGTAAAGTCACCGGATTTGGAAGCTGTTTCTAATAAATTTGCCATGCTTATTTATACTCAAAATTTAGATGATTGTTGACGCACTCAATTAAATCGCGGTCGAACCATATCGCACTTTACCAGATATGTAGCAGCCGCCAAATCGTCCAAAGGGGTGAGATTGTCTCAGATCCAAGGTATCGCCTAGCACTTTGGGTACTCTTGGCGTAACTCGACTACGCAATGCCAAAGGCAAGGCTACGCCAGCATCACAAGCATTGCCCGTGAAGCTCTGTCGAAGAGGATCGACGATCCTATTGATACTGTCATCCAATTATCGGCTGTGATATTTACTCACAGCACAATTAGCCCCTGATTCCTAGTTTCTTACCCGTCATCTATAGCAATGGCGGTAATATTATAGATGCGATCGATAAAATCAGCTCAGGGAATGCCAAAGGTGAAACTGAATGAGTTTCTGTCAGAATTAGTTGGCTACCGTAACCTGTGGGTGTGGGATCTCGAAAGATCTGAACTTGGCGATTTTTGATATCTATTACCCAATATTCAGCGATACTCGATTCTCCAAGGAGAGGCTACGCCAACGAGCATAGAGTTTATCTTTGACTTCGCAGTCCTGTTTGAGTGTCGAATCAGCGACTTCGATGACAAGATAGATATCTTCAGCACCAGGATGAGCTTGTGCGTAATCTAAGATAGTTCCTTTAACAAGGGCAAGATCTGGTTCTGGTTCCGAAAAGTTATCTAGTCGAATCGGATATTGTGTGCTGACAAAAACAGCAGGATCTACAAGTGCATTTTCTAGTGCAGTAGCTAACAACCGGAGAGTAAGTACATGAGGAGTTCTTTTAGCTGTCATTAGTATAATTTGTCCAGCAATTAATTCAGTCCGTTCACTAGGATCGAGAATACCCAAATCACTCATCCGGTGATATTCTTGGACAGTCCAGTATTTAAAATGGATGGATGATGATGATTCTATCGCTGTGCTCATATTCAGAGGCTCCACCAACGTATTCGACGGTACACTAGAATCGGGCAGTGTTTTTAAGACAGTCATATTTTAGGATCTCCGCTTTGCACCTGTGTGGATCGAAAGCTTGACTACTATTTTAAGCCACCGATCGACGATCTCGGTAATAATCAAAGACGATTACCTCTCGGCGCGGCTGTGCCAATAACCAAACTTGCCACCCATGTTTCCTAGCTTCTTACCCCTGAGCGTCAAGCAACTTACAGAGCAAGAATCGAGCGCATTTGCCAGTCAAATTCAGCGCTTCGATATCCTCACATCCTTACTTTCACAAGCAATTCCAACTAGTTATATCCATCAAGGTACGGGTGGTATCCCGATTGTCTTTCTACATGGATTTGATAGTTCGCTCTTTGAATTTCGGAGAATTATTCCAATTATTTCACCACATCAACAAGTTTGGGCGATCGATCTTTTAGGATTTGGATTTACTGAAAGATCGATCGACTGTCCGTTTAGCAAGGATAGTATTCTTACTCATCTTCAGGCATTTTGGCAGACACAGATTCAACAACCAATGATATTAGTCGGTGTCTCGATGGGTGGTGCAGCCGCGATCGAATTTACATTAAATAATCCTGAAGCCGTCCATAAATTAGTCCTAATTGACAGTGCTGGATTCACACAACCTCCAGCAATGGGGAAATTTTTAATTCAACCTCTAGGCAATTTAGCTACTAAATTTCTATCGAGTCCGAAAGTTCGCAAAAGTGTTAGTGAAAAGGCTTATTTCGATAAAGAATTTGTCACTGTAGATGCTCAATTGTGCGCGGCTCTCCATCTAGAAATGCCAAATTGGCGAGAAGCTTTGATTGCATTTACTCGGAGTGGTGGTTATGGATATTTACTAGATAGATTGTCAGAAATAGAGCAAGAAACTCTAATTCTCTGGGGTAAGTGCGATCGGATCTTGGGTACTGAAGCAGCGCAACTATTCAAGCAAAATTTACCTAACGCTCGACTCGAATGGATCGATAATTGCGGACATGTTCCCCATTTAGAAATGGCACAAATTACGGCTGAGTATATTTTGGATTTTGCTAGGAAATAACAATCTAAATCAGATCCTTGGGTATCGATCCTGGTGCGTTACGACTGATGCCTAACACACCCTACATTAACTCTAATTGGACACTGTGATAAATCCGGCAAATAGCTCCTCGATACTTTCTAATAAGTGGTTGCGCTCGATCGAAATTGCTGCTTGCGAAGCTAAAGAGCGGACGATCTGCTGTTCCCAATCAGAGTAAGGTTGGGTAATCGACAGCGCATTCTCTGGTGTAATTTGAAGATCGGCTTTGAGCTTGCGATCGATCAGTTGCAATACCCCAATCGTCTCGCCCTCCCGATTTTGCATCGGGATTACCAGCACTGAAACGGTTCGATATGCAAATTCTAAATCGAACTGCCGATCG
>NZ_JBGSQZ010000011.1:0-3384 GCF_041737865.1 Chamaesiphon sp. | reverse complement strand
CTTAATTAAACTCAATATTTTCAACTATTAATCATCTTAATGGTGGGTTTTACTGTGCCAAAATTCAGATCGAATCTGCTATTAATCTGGACATGTTATCCCATCTGAGTTCGATGAGGCGTAGCCTCATCGAACTCAGGTTAATTGAAATAATGCGGCGTTGACATCTTCAATAAATCCGACAACCACATCTTCTGGTGTTAGATCTAGTAATCGGGCATTGTCTAGCCGACTGAAGGGGACGATCCCCCAGCCCATTTTCCGAAAGCCATCATTAGCAACAGCAAAATTAATGCTTGCAAATTCGCCGTCTCTATTCTGAACGATATAGGCTTTCGTAACTAGAGTGTCTTTGTCGCCACCTGCTGACTAAATTCGATTACCATGTGTCTCGCCCAAATATCTGCGGCTAAAATATCATCTAAACTTGGAGTCAAAGTGAAATCGGTGCGATGTTTGTCGCAGACTTTTTCGATAACTTTGGGGATATCTAGAAAGTGGATTTTTTCTGCTAAAAATAGTGCTACTGCTTGCTCGTTTGCGCCATTTAGTACTGCTGGCATCGAGCCACCCGCTGTTCCGGCGGCGTAGGCTAAATCGATACAAGGATACTTCTGAAGATCGGGTGCTCTAAAAGTCAGATCGCCAGCTTTGACGAGATCGAATTTCTGCCAATCAGTGGGGATGCGATCGGGCCATGATAGCGCGTATAGTAGCGGTAATCGCATATCTGGCCAACCCAACTGTGCCAAAACTGATGTATCTTGCAGCTCGATCAGTGAGTGAATGATACTCTGAGGATGGACGACAATATCGATATCCTCATAACCCAATCCAAATAAATAATGCGCCTCAATCACCTCTAAACCCTTATTCATCAGCGTGGCAGAGTCAATGGTGATTTTTTGACCCATCGACCAATTCGGGTGCTTGAGCGCGTCTGCAATGGTCACTGAGGCTAATTTCTCAGCAGGGAGATCGCGGAAGGCACCACCGGAAGCTGTGAGGATAATCCGCCGCAATCCACCAGGGGGAACACCTTGCAAGCATTGGAAAATAGCTGAGTGTTCGGAATCGGCGGGGAGTAATTTGACTCCATGTTGCTCGACTAAAGGTAGCACGACTGGCCCACCAGCGATCAGGGTTTCTTTATTTGCCAAGGCGATATCTTTACCTGCTTTAATCGCGGCAATCGTGGGTAAGAGTCCCGCACAGCCGACAATGCCAGTTACAACACTTTGAGCATCGCCATAGCCAGCGACTTCGATCGTGCCTTGCGCCCCAGCGACGATAATTGGATGGTAGTCTAAATTGGCGATCGCGTCTTTGAACTCAGGTAACTTGGCTTCATTTCCAATCGCCACAATTTCAGGACGAAACTTCCGTACCTGTTGAGCTAATAGCTCGACATTGCTACCCGCCGCCAGTCCGACAATCCGAAATTTATCGGGGTTGTGTTCGACGATATCTAGGGTTTGAGTCCCGATTGAGCCAGTAGAACCGAGTAAAGTAATCGCTTTCACAATTTATGACGATCTCAAATATTTATCTAATCTCTTCATATTACGGTGTCTGGGGAGCGATCGATGAGGAAACTGGATAGTTTTGGATCTTTTCTGTCAATCTCAACGCTAGGAGGGGACTAGCCGCCTGTAGATGCGTGTGAATTTCGATCGCTTCCTCACGATAGCGGATAATTTTTTCGTGCGTCCAATGACGGGGTGGCGGCTGAAGATTGGTAATCCGATCTGCTAATTTTACCATCCAGATCTCGATCGGTTGTCGTTCGATCCGCTGGAGACTATCAACTAGTTGCTGGGACTTGGCTAAGCCTGGATTTTTGCTCAAAGCAGCTACACCATCGGCGACACCAATACCGAATATCGACTCGATCTGCTCGTAGCTGGTAGCCGTATCCTCGATCGTATCGTGCAGTAAGGCACACTGGATTGCTAAATCTCCATTATGTCCAGATTCGGCACTCAGCGCGGCGAGAATTTCCATACTCACTAAGTTCAAGTGCATCAGGTACGGTAAATTGCTACCTGGTAGGAGTTGTCCCCGATGCGCTTGTGCGGCAAATCGACAAGCTTTGATATATAATTCTCGATCCCAGTAAGATGTCATATTCAGAAGTTATAACTCGTACTTTTAGCTGTAGGATACATTAGCGTCAGGGAGATCGAGAGCGTCAAACCACAGATTGCCCAGATATTGCCGCAGCGATACCTTCACGAGTAGCCCCAACTAATAATAGAGATCTGATTAATAGATCGATCGATACTGATGGATCGACAGATTCTAACTTAGGAATTCGCGATCGATCGGAACTAAGATCTTTAGCAGCCTGTTGTTTTAAACTCTCTAGATATTTACTCAATGATAATCTAATCTCGATCGTCACTGTCTCTTCTGGTGTGAGTTTGAGAAATTCAGCGATGCTACCCACTTTCCAGCCAGCTTCGACTAATTTCTGACGTTTTATCGGTTCCATAATTTATATAAATAGCGATCGTAAATCAGATCTCTGGAATTGAGCATTGGTGCGTTACGGCTGCACCTAACACACCCTACATTAATCTGTAGATCTCACGAAAGGAGAGTTTGACTTATTTAGAAAAATGATTAAAGCTGGTGGACTAAAAGGTAGAGCACTACAATTGTATGAAACTCGTATGAATCTTGGTGTACCGACAGGATTAGACTCACAGACTCCTCAAAAGCTTACGGATTTATACAACACCCGGGAATAATATCACTAGCATCAACGATTAGAATTCCTACTGCACTGTTGGGGAGGTTGCGGGAGCAAGCGCAGGATGTGGGTTTGACGCTGAATCAGTATTTGGAACAATTGGCTGATGGACAATCTCCAGATGGTAGTCTGGAAGTTGAAATCGAGCCACCAACCGATGAGAAGATCGTCTGTATCGATAAACTGGAATTGGAGTGGAAGTCAGAAGAGCGTCAGCCGCTTTTTAACCAACCAAAATCTGAAGCTATACTAGATCGAATCGACATCACAATAGCAGCGAAAAGCGACCTAGGGGCAGTAATAGCGATTAACTCCACAAGCTAGATCGAGCGACAACGATAATCGTTTCACCACAACCCGACGCGATCTTTATGTTGATATCGCTGGTAAAATACCAGTAGCGATCGATATCTGTGGTGTTGGGTTTCGCTTCACTCTACCCAACCTACAACCTATCCTAACGCGAAGAGTCGATCGTATCGATCGAGTCGGGCGTAGTTAAGGGATGGGGGAGTGCATTTATACGGGGAGGGTGACGTGAGGGAAAGGGACAAAAGTAAAAAAGACAGCGATAATATCCCTGTCCCCTTCAAAAAAATAGTGACATGATTGTAACGTCAATTGAACAG
>NZ_JBGSQZ010000312.1:0-10829 GCF_041737865.1 Chamaesiphon sp. | reverse complement strand
TACCCTTTTTGAGGGTGAAAATTCATGCAAAATGGCGATGTCCCTGTGAGCGCAAATCCTTGTTGAGCATGGGATTTGCGCTCACAGGGACACCAAAAAATGTATGAACGAAAAATGCGGAAATGCCAACAAAGTCAACAGCCTAGGTACTGCCCACCAGCTAGATCTCAGGCATAATCTATCCGTTCGCGGAGCGTACCGTATGTAATCGATAATTGTGCCTACCTAAAGCCTAGAGCCTAAAGCCTAAATCCTAAAGCCTAAATCCTAAAGCCTAAATCCTAAAGCCTAAATCCTAAAGCCTAAAGCCTAAACCCGATCTTCGATCGAGACATAAGCCTGTTGATGCAAGCCCGTATAAATTTGAGTAGGACGGAAGATCCGATTTTCCTGGAGTTGTTCGTTCCAATGCGCCAACCAGCCAGCTACTCGGGCAATAGCAAATACAGGCGTAAATAAATCGGCAGGGATGCCCATTTTGCGGTAAACCAAGCCTGAATAATAATCAACATTAGGATAAATGCCCCGCGCTCCCAAATATTCTTCTAGTACTCGCTCTAACTCTAAAGCCACATCATAGTAAGGATCGTCACCAAATTTGTCGAATAGTTGTTCGGCTAATTCTTGCAGAATAATCGCACGGGGATCTTTGACGCCTTTGTAAACACGATGTCCGAATCCCATAAATTTGTACTTGGGATCTGACTCTAAGCACTGCTCGACATAAGGACGCACGTTAGCTACAGTACCGATTTTTTGCAACATCGTGATGACTTCCTCATTTGCCCCACCATGTAAGGGTCCAGCGAGGGTGCCTACGGATGAAGCAATCACCGTGTAGGGATCTGCCAGGGTAGAAGCTGTTACTCGTGCAGAAAAGGTCGAAGCATTCATCGTATGCTCGGCATGGAGGATCAGACAGACATCCATGACTTTGGCGACGATCGGATCGGGTTCTTTTTCTGTCAACATATAGAGAAAGTTGGCAGCATAATCTAGATCGTCGCGCGGTAAAACGGCATCATTACCTTTTCGCATCAGTTGAAATGCTGCTACCATCGTCGGAATTTTGGCGAGCAGTCTAATTACGGCTTGACGCACATAGTCAGGATTGGGCACGGTATGGCGCGAATAAAATAATCCCAAGGCGGCGGCGGAGGCTTGGAGTGCATCCATGGGATGTCCGGTTTCGGGAAAACACTTCATCATGTCTTTGATCCGATATTTGATCCGCCGATGAGAATAAATATCGGCAGAAAACTCTGTGAGTTCGGATTGAGTTGGCAATCTTCCCCAAATTAATAAGAAAGCTGTTTCGACAAAGTTACTATGCTCGGCGAGTAATTGGATGGGAATACTTCGGTATTCTAAAACACCTTCTTGGTCGCCTCGATCTGTTGTTTGGATGCCAACATAACTGATGCTCGATTTAGCAGCAGGAACGCCTTCTAATCCAGGTCTGTATTCAGGTTTGCGATCTCCTTCTGTCATAACAATTATGAATTAGCTAGTATGACTAATAATACCTTGCTAGGGGATGGTGGATGGTGAATGGTGGATGGTGAATGGTGAATGGTGGATGGTGGATGGTGGATGGTGAATGGTGGATGGTGGATGGTGGATGGTGCGTTACGCTATCGCTAACGCACCCTACAGCAAATCTACTCTTTACCCGCTAATCGCAAATAAGCAGTTGCTAGGGCATCGGCATCACCGACATTTCCAGGGAATAAGACAACGGGGAGATTGGGGAATTGGGGATGTGTGGCGGGAGTAACGATCGCCGAACAGCCAGGGAGGATCTGTCCCAGCAATCTGGCTACAGGTAGGGCTAAACCTTTGCTGAGGGTATCGTTGGAGGTAATTCCACCTTTACTAATCAAAAAGCCAATATCGTCAGGTAGAGCGCGAATAATGTCCATCAGTAGCGCGGATACGGCTTCGCCAAATTGAAGTCGGGTTTGAATACTATTGAATGTGAGTTCTTCACGGCTAGTGTAGATTGCTGGGGTATCTCCAGCAGCATGGATGCTATTAATTCGATCGAGTGTAGCTGCCAACAATCCTGCTCTAATCGTCTCATTGTCATCGACTAATTGAGACACATCGATTTCGACACCAACAATCCCAGGTGCTTCTAACAGTCGCTCTAATTGTTCGGTGGTTTTTTTGACATGGGAACCAACAATAATCGCCCCTGGTTTACCATCGCGGACATATTTGGACATCTCAGTTGCGGGGGTGGGTTGAGATCCCAAATTAGCTAGAGAGGTGAGGATACTAGCACCGCTGCGGAACAGAAATTTTTTCCCTTGGCTGACAGCCACCAGAATATCGGCAGCAAATTTGTCAAAATCCGATTGCTGTACGCCATCGACCACACAACAGCGATTTCGTTCTAGTTGGAGCAGTCGCTCTAGACTACCACTACGAACTTCCGCGAGCAAAAATTGTACCACGCGATCGGCTGGAATTTGACCGTGAGTTTTTTCGGCGACATAATCGGGTAGATAACTATGACTAAAAGCAAACACCGAATCACGCGCAAATTCAGTTTTGTGGACTGGTGTTTCTACACCGTCTACGACTAGATAGTGAATACTATCGCGAGTAATCCTACCCCCTTCAAAAAAGGCTGGCATCAAGAAATGAGCATCAAAGCCACCTAATTCAGCCGCAATAACGTCAGTCTCGATCGGGTAATGTCCGCGTAGGGTAGAATCCGATCGACTGACGATCGTGAAGTCGGTAATATTTACTTCGGCTAAGGCAACTTTCAAATTGCGGCAAACTTCCTGCGTCACTGCGGCGGCTTGACTGGGTGTGAGCGCGCGAGTATTGGTTAAGATAAAGAAAATGGGTACAGCATCAGTCAACCCTATTTTCAATGTCTCCACATCCCACTGTGTGAGCAGTAGACAACTATGAACTGTCTGCGATCCAGTTGGATCGTCATCGAGGACAATAATTTTAGATCGATCTGTCATAGCTGCTGATTGAGTGAGTTTGTCTGTGTCATCAATAATACCCAACTTGTTTACCAATCCACTCGATCGTTAAATTAGCGATCGGGGATGAGAAATTAATCTAGTTCGAGCGAACAAATTGAATCCGCTAATATGTTGAAAAATTTATGGTATGCCGTCGAGTTTAGTAGCGCGATTGCCACCAGCCCGAAATTATTAAAAATTCTCAACCGAGACTTAGTATTATATCGCACTGCTGACGGTCAAATTCAGGCAATGAATAATACCTGTGTCCATCGTGGTGCGGCACTGGCAAATGGTTGGATCGATCGAGACTGTATCGTCTGTCCCTATCATGGCTGGCAATATCAACCGGATGGTACTTGTGTCAAAATTCCGGCAAATTTGCCGACAGCCACAATCCCCAAACAAGCTAAAATGGCTACCTATCCAGTCCAGGAAAAGTATGGTTGGATTTGGCTATTCCTGGGCGATGGAGATGCGCCAGAGCTAAGATCTATTCCCAACTTCCCGCAGGTGGAATCGAGTAACCTACGATCGATCCAAGGTGAATTTCACTGGGATGCAAATTACGAGCGGGTACTCGAAAATGGGTTAGATTTTGCCCATGCACCCTTTGTACATGCCGGAGCTTTTGGTAATCCCGATGCACCAGAAATTGCAGAGTTGTCGATCGAAAATTATGATGGGGGTGCTAGTGCCACAGTACATCTAGCCGCAACACCGCCCAAGGGTTTGTGGAAGTTATTAGTCAGAGGCGAACGCACACCAATTAAAACCCGCACGGGGTTTTTCTTACCCAATCTGACATTTTTGGAAGTTTATCTGCCATTTGGACAGTTAACAATTTGGACGGCTCATGTGCCGATCGATCTGCATACAACTGTGAGTAAATGGATTAACTATCGTACCTTCTTTACAGGTAAATGGGCAGATAAAGACGCTCGCAATCGGACGATGAAAATCTTCGAGCAAGACAAACTAATTGTTGAATCCCAACGTCCTCAAATCATCCCCAGCGATCTAAAAGCCGAACTTTATGTTCCCGCAGATGCCCTTCAGTTGCAGTATCGAAAGCTACGCTAGTGAATGGTGAATGGTGAATGGTGGATGGTGGATGGTAAACGTCTATCGATCGGGGTAGGAAGGGATTGTGTAAGTAAATCATCGGTTTCGATCGCCATAAGGTGTAGCTCGATACTTTTTCTGGACAACGGTGTATCCTTTTCTATTGAAACTTATATTTTAGTGACATAGGTTACAGTTCTATTCAATCTCCGTGGCATAATTAAGATATGAACCATAAAACTTAGCCAAGAATAGCTAGCCCAAGGAGGATATGTGAATATGATTGAAAAAATTATTTTAGCGATCGCCATCACATTTTCACTAGCTTGGAGCATCGAAGTCAAACCACCACAAAGAGAAGTTGCGATCGAAGTTAATACTCCTATAGAAATAGCAGCGAATGTCAGATAGCAGTAATTGTTATGGTATAGACCGATTGACATTTCTTTGAGCTGAAGTTCTCGATTGATGGTAAAGGATTCAACCACGAAATGCCCTTATTGATATCGCTCTAGAAAATCCAAAGCCTGATTGCGGAGTTCATAATATTCTTTAGATTCTCGCAGTTCATGGCGATCTCGCGGACGGGGCAAAGGAATGTCTAGAATTTGACCGATCGTGGCACCTGGGCCATTGGTCATCATCACCACCCGATCGGACATGAAGATGGCTTCATCTACATCATGGGTAATCATCATCACTGCTTGGGGATGCTGTCCCCAAATTTCGAGGACATCCTGTTGTAATTTTGGGCGAGTCAAGGCATCCAGTGCCCCAAAGGGTTCATCCAGCAGCAGCATCTTCGGACGGGTGGCTAGGGCACGCGCTACCCCCACCCGTTGCTTCATGCCGCCCGAAAGTTCGTCGGGATATTTGTCGGCAGCAGCCGTTAGCTTCACCATGTCGATGTGCTCATTCACGATCGAAATCTTATCGGCTCGACTGGCAGTTTTGTACACTTCATCCACTGCCATGCGGATGTTTTCGCGGACGGTTAGCCAAGGCAAAAGGGCATAGCCTTGAAATACCATCATCCGCTCCGCTCCAGGTTTGCGAATTGCTTTACCTTCGAGCGTGACCAAACCCGATGTAGCTTTCTCTAACCCTGCGACAATCCGCATGAGGGTTGATTTGCCACAACCGGAGTGACCGATGACCGAGACATATTCTTGTGAACCGATCGTCATGTCAATGCCATCGAGCACCACAAACGGACTGCCATCTGGTTTTGGATATGCTTTCACTACATGTTCGATCGTCAGAAAAGACTCAGTGTTGGCTGGATAAAAGCTATTGGGATCGAATGATTGCATTGAGGAGACGATCGACGTTGTATAAGGTTAAAGATTGAGCGATTTAGGCAAAGAAAAAGGATTGGGGAGCGTTGGCACGAATTTCAAAGCTGTTGAGATAGCCAACCGGATCGTTCGGATCGAAGGATTTGCCATCGATAAAAGCAGTACTCGGCTCGATTTTATAATCCTCGGCCGGACATTGAATACCCATCTCAGCGGCAATTTCTCGATACAAGTCCGTTCTCCAGGCTTGACGGGCGATTTCGTCGGCGTTTTTGGGGAATTCGGCGATCTGGCCCCAGCGGGCTGCCTGAGTCATCAGCCAGAGGCTTTGTGACTGCCACAGGAAGGTGGAGTGGTCGTGGGGAATCGTCGCACTGGGCAGATCGAAGAATAAAGTTGTCTCTGCGCTGTTGGTAATGCGGCGTTGGTTGTCAAATCCGCCGTAGTTGAAGTTTCCCACAATTCCAGGTCGAGTATATTTAATATTTGCGCCAGTAAAAGAGCGTTGGGAAATAATGTTGGCGACTTCTTCACGATTGGCAGGATTGCCGCAATATTGGCAGGCTTCGATTATAGCTTTGACTAGCGATCGATAAGTCTTTGGATAGTCCTCAATGAAGGATTCTCGCACGGCGAGGACGCGATCGGGGTGTCCCTGCCAAATTTCTCGCCCCTGAATAAAGGTAAAGCCAATCCCTTCATTCCCCGAAATGGCGCGGGTATTCCAAGGTTCGGCAACCATATAGGCTTGCATCGCGCCAATCCGCGTATTACTGACCATTTGCGGCGGTGGCGTAATAATCAGCCGCAGTTGCTTTAAAGGGTCGATGCCTACTGCCGCAACCAAGTAGCGGACAAAGTATTCGTAGATCGAAGAACTCAGCACTACCGCCCAAACGCGCTCGTCGATGGGCGACTTTTCCCAAAAGTTCCGCAAATCGCGACCGAACGCATCCAGATCGCCGCCATAGGTATGCCAGGGTCTGACCCCGCCCTCCCAGAGTTGACGACTCATCGTCAGAGCATTGCCGTGACGGTGAATCGTCATGGCAGCGCACAACGGAAAGCGTCGTGCCCCTTCTGCCCCCGTGCGGGCATTGGTGACAGCACCAGATACAACGGGAGAAGCATCCAATCGCCCAAAAATAATCCCATCGCGGGAATTGCCCCAACTGGCTTCCCGACTGAGGGTGACATTCAATCCATATTTACGGAAGAAGCCTTTTTCCCAAGCGACAGCGAACGGAGCGCAATCATTGACAGGCACATAGCCCACCGTCAGGTTGGGCTTCTCTAGGCTGGCAGGGTCGATAATTGGCTGCACAGCGAGGGCTGCTGCTGGCAACCCCACTGGATTGCGCGAGAGTTGTTGACTACAACTAGAAAATGCGATCGCTGAAGTAGTAGCACCCATCGCTTGGAGCAAAGCTCGCCTCGTCCACAGTGTATTCATCAGTAGACCTCCTGCGAAAGTAGAAACATCATCTTTTTCAGTATTGTTTTCGTCTGCTTGGGTATGGGTCATGGACGGTTCTTGGAGGTTCCCTCCAAGGGAAACCCTGTTCCCTCCCCAACTCCGCTATTATTTCCCCTAAAGCCTAAAACTTAGAGCCTGACTTTCGCAGAAAGTCTATTGTCTCCAAAGTTTAAGAGCGTGTAGGACGGCGGGTGATGAGCGTTTGCAAGGTGGCAAGAGCGTAATCCAAAATTAGCCCCGTTAACCCGATTACAAATATCGCTAAAAATACCGCACTCACATTCAAGCGGTTCCACTCATCCCAGACAAAAAAGCCAATCCCAACGCCCCCAGTGAGCATTTCCACGGCCACAATTACCAACCAAGCAATTCCCATACTAATGCGTAATCCGGTGAAAATGTAGGGCAAACTGGCAGGTAGGATCACTTTGGTGAGTTGTTTCCAGCGGGGCATTTCTAAGACCTGTGCCACCTCTAAATACTCTTTGGGAACATTACGGACACCTTCGGCTGTATTGATGATGGTAGACCAAAGCGAAGTAATAAAAATCACGAAAATTGCTGAAGGCTCCGCCGCATTAAAAATCGCTAAGGCGATCGGCAACCACACCAGGGGAGAAACGGGCTTAAAGACTTGAATCAGGGGATTTAGGGCTAACCAGGCATAACGCGATAATCCAATCCACACCCCAACCGGAATGGCAACTACAGCCCCCAGTAAAAACCCAATACAAACTCGGCGCAAACTAGCCAACAGCAGCCATCCCAGCCCAATATCTCCAGGGCCGCGATAAGCGAACGGATGCAAAATAAAATCTAAATTCTTGAGGAGTGCCTCTGGCGGCGTGGGCATCATTTCCTGCCGAAAAAGAGCGATCAGCCACCACACCGCGATCGCACCGACAAACCCAGCTATGGGCAGTAGGATATTTGCTCTAAATAACCCTCGAACATACTTCACGATGGAAGCGGTACTAACAACCAGACGTATTAACATCACGAGTGGCAGCACCTTGTTTCAAAATGGCTTGTTTTTGGTTTCCCCGCTTTTCTTCTCACCTAGCAATAAACACACATTGGGAGACGAAAATTAAGCTGACTTGCTCAGATATGAATAAGCTATCACTAACTTTCTAGACCTGTCAACACCTAAATTGTCGGTGCCCAAATCTATGCACTTTTTTTTGAGCCATCCGCTCAAACCTGCAAGGGCAAATGCACTCGCGCCTTAACTTGTCACAAATGGGGTTTCCCGCCCATACAACTGTGACAAGACAAGACATTGCCCCTACTCAAGGTTGAAACAACGGTAGATCGGAGATTGCTGATATTACTCCAGCGTTTTCCACCGCCAATTAGTTACTTCGGGTAAGTCGATGCCATTAGTGTAGGCGTATTGACGACATTGAATTTGACGATTCTTGAGTTGTTCTTTGGTATGTGCCCCCGCGACGCGTAATCTTGCCACGCGATCGATCGCATCCATTGCGATCGTAAATCGATCGATTTGATTATTCATTGCCAACTCTAGCGGCGTATTAATATTCCCTTTTTCCTTATATCCCCGCACATGAAGATTACTATGATTTTTGCGGCGATAAGTCAAACGGTGAATCAGCCAGGGATAGCCGTGAAAATTGAAAATAATCGGTTTGTCAGTGGTAAATAAACCATCAAAATCTCGATCGCTCAAACCATTACAATATTCGCTCGGTTGTTGAAGAGCAAGTAGATCCACGACATTGATAAACCGAATCTTGAGATCGGGGAACTCTGCATGTAAAATCGTCGTAGCTGCCAAAGCTTCTTGAGTCGGAATATCTCCCGCACAAGCAATAACCACATCTGGCTCGACACCGCGATCTGTACTCGCCCATTCCCAGATCCCGATGCCCTTAGTACAATGATCGATCGCGGCATCCATCGTCAAGTATTGGAGATGGGCTTGCTTATCAGAAACAATCGTATTAATCTGATTAGTACTCTTGAAACAGGTATTGGCGATCGCCAGTAAGCAATTGACATCAGGTGGTAAAAAAATCCGCACCACCTCCGCGCTCTTATTGGCAACCACATCCAGAAAGCCCGGATCTTGATGGCTAAAACCATTGTGATCCTGTCGCCATACCGTCGAAGTAATCAATAAATTGAGCGAAGAAACATCCGCCCGCCACGGCAATTTACGGGAAATTTCCAACCATTTGGCGTGTTGATTGAACATCGAATCGATAATGTGAACGAATGCCTCATAAGTAGAGAACAAACCGTGTCTGCCCGTCAACAGATAGCCCTCGATCCAGCCCTCTAGAGTGTGTTCGCTCAACATTTCCATCACCCGACCATCTGGAGCCAATTCCGCCCCGTCAGCGTCTTCTGGCAGGTACTCACCCCACCACACCTTTTTGGTCGCTTCATAGACCATTTGGAGCTGATTGGAAGCCGTCTCATCCGGCCCAAATAGCCGAAAATTGTGGGGATTGGCTGTGATGATATCCCGCATAAATACACCCAAGGGATAAGTATTGGAGACTTCGATCTGTCCAGGTACCGATACATCTACCCCATAATGACGGAAATCGGGAAGCCGTAGCACCTTCCGAATTAACCCGCCGTTGGCATGGGGATTGCTACCCATCCGTTTGATGCCTTGAGGAGCTAGAGAGCGAAATTCCGATCGCAAGGTACCATTTTCATCGAATAACTCCTCTGGATGGTAGCTATGCAGCCATTCAGATAGCATTTGCAGTTGTTCGGGACGCTGTTTGACTTCCTTGAGCGGGACTTGATGCGATCGCCAAGAACCCTCTAATTTGTGCCCATCGAGTTCCTGCGGACACGTCCAGCCTTTAGGAGAGCGGAGGACGATCGCTGGATACATTGGGCGAGTGGTATCGTTATCACTGCGGGCGCGAGATTGGATAGTTTTAATTTGTTCGATACATCGATCGAGTGTCGCTGCCATCGCTTGGTGCATCAGTTCGGGATCTTCCCCCTCCACAAAGTAGGGAGTATAACCATAACCACGCAATAGGTTCTCCAACTCCTCATGACTGATGCGGGCTAAAACAGTCGGATTATTGATTTTGTAACCATTGAGATGCAGAATCGGCAATACTGCACCATCTCGACGCGGATCGAGGAATTTATTTGAATGCCAAGCAGTAGCCAACGGGCCAGTTTCGGCTTCGCCATCACCGACAACCACCACACTAATCAAGTCAGGATTATCAAATACCGAGCCGTAAGCATGGGAAATACAATAACCGAGTTCTCCCCCCTCATTGATCGAACCAGGGGTTTCGGGGGTACAGTGGCTGCCAATCCCACCTGGAAAAGAAAACTGCCTGAAAAAAGCCAGCATTCCCGCCGTGTCTTCAGTTTTATCGGTATATATCTCCGAATAACTGCCTTCTAGATAGACAGGAGCAAGGACTCCAGGCGCACCATGTCCGGGACCAGTAATGTAAATCGCATTGAGGTCGAATTTATTGATAATCCGGTTGACATGGGTATAGATGAAGCTCAATCCAGGGCTGGTGCCCCAGTGTCCCAACAATCGATTTTTGATATGCTCGGCTTGTAGAGGTTCGCGCAGGAGGGGATTGTCACGGAGATAGATCATCCCCGCCGCGAGGTAGTTGCAAGCACGCCAAAAACCGTGGAGTTGGTGTAATTCTGAAGGAGCAAGCGTAGGTGATAAAGCTGTAGAATCTGAGTGCAGATTGGGATTTGTAGTTGAGATACTAGTTATCACAATAATATTCTGATTTATCATTCCAACCATACCCATAATTAGGACTTGCGGCATACTGCCTTTAGGGAGATATAGCGATCGGTCAAAGGAGAGATAGAAATAAATATTAGACCCATCCGGAAATTTAGATCCTATACTCCACATGGGTTTCGATCGCTTCATACTTCCTCACGTATTTGTTGTATTTCATTGCTCGGATTGGGATCTTAGCTAATTACTATTAAAAACTAGCCAATTAGTTGGCT